>JBFMBH010000102.1 GCA_040755095.1 Thermodesulfobacteriota bacterium | reverse complement strand
GGACACCTCCCTGGCCGCCGCCCACGCCGACTCCAGCGAGGTGGCCCGGGTGCGGGTGGGCGACCGCGGCCGGGCCGCCACCACCCTGCGGCCCGCCGGCAAGATGCAGCTGGGCCACGACCTCATCGACGTGGTCAGCGAGGGCGAGCTGGTGGCGCCCGGCACGCCGGTGGCGGTGCTGCGGATCGACGGCAACCGGATCATCGTCCGGCCGGAGCGGCCATGAGCGGGCTCTTCGGGCCGATCATCCTCCAGCTCGTCGGGGTGGCGGTGGTGATCGCCGAGATCATCATCCCCTCGGGCGGTCTCCTGTCCCTCTTGGCGGCGGCCATCTTCGGCTACTCCCTCCTCCTGGTCTTCCAGGACTTCTCGTCCTCGGTGGGCATCGGCTTCGTGATCGCGGACCTGGTGCTCATCCCGACCCTGGTGGTGGTTGGTCTGAAGCTTCTGGCCAAGTCACCGGCTACCCTGCGGACCCAGCTCTCGGCCCGGGAGGGGTTCGTCTCCCAGGACCCTGGCCTGGCGTCCCTCCTGGGCAAGACCGGCGTCGCCCTCACCCCGCTGCGCCCCGCGGGCACGGCCGAGATCGACGGCCGGCGGGTTGATGTGGTGAGCCGCGGCGAGCTCATCGCCAAGGGCTCGCCCCTGGAGGTGGTGGCCGTCACCGGCAACCAGACCGTGGTGCGCCGGGCGGAAGTCCCCTGAGAAGGCGTCGCCAGCTCCCCTCAACAACAACGAAAGGAGAGGTTGCCATGCACGTGGAACAGATCATCCTCCTGGTGCTGGTCGTCGTGGTCCTGGCCCTGCTCTACTTCGTGGGCTCCTCCATCTCCCTGTGGATCCAGGCCCTGGTGTCCGGGGCCCGGGTGGGCCTGTTGAACATCGTCTTCATGCGCTTCCGGAAGGTGCCGCCGAAGATGATCGTCGAGGCCAAGATCATGGCGGTGAAGGCTGGCCTCGAGATCACCACCAACGATCTCGAGTCCCATTACCTGGCCGGCGGCAATGTCATGCGGGTAGTGCAGGCCCTGATCGCTGCCGACAAGGCCAACATCACCCTCAACTTCAAGAGGGGAGCGGCCATCGATCTCGCCGGCCGCAATGTGCTGGAGGCGGTGCAGATGAGTGTCAACCCCAAGGTGATCGACACCCCCATGGTGGCGGCAGTGGCCAAGGACGGCATCCAGCTCAAGGCCATCTCCCGGGTGACAGTGCGGGCCAACATCGACCGGCTGGTGGGCGGGGCTGGCGAGGAGACGGTGCTGGCCCGGGTGGGCGAGGGTATCGTCACCACCATCGGCTCCGCGGCCTCCCACAAGCAGGTGCTGGAGAACCCGGACACCATCTCGAAGCGGGTCCTGGAAAAGGGCCTGGACGCCGGCACCGCCTTCGAGATCCTGTCCATCGACATCGCCGACGTGGATGTGGGCAAGAACATCGGCGCCGAGCTGGAGACCGACCGGGCCGAGGCGGACAAGAAGATCGCCCAGGCCAAGGCCGAGGAGCGCCGGGCCATGGCCTTTGCCGCCGAGCAGGAGATGCGGGCCAAGGTGGAGGAGATGCGGGCCAAGGTGGTGGCCGCCGAGGCCGAGGTGCCCCTGGCCATGGCCGAGGCCTTCCGCAAAGGCCATCTGGGGGTGCTGGACTACTACCGGATGAAGAACATCATGGCCGACACCGAGATGCGCCAAGCCATCGGCAAGCCCGAAGGCGGCAAGGCCGAGTGAGTCATGGAAGACCTGGTCAAGATCATCACCCTGGTTGTCATCTACGTGGCATGGAGCTTCATCCAGAACATCCTGGAGCGCCGCCGGAAGGGGGACGACCCGGCCAAGGCCGAGCCCGGCCGGCAGCCGGGTGGACTGATCCTGCGGCTCTTGCAGCTCCTGGAGCGCCTCCGGGAGCAGGAGGCCCTGGCCAGCGGCCAGCCGGAGCCGGTGCAATCCGGCCCCCCGGCGCGACCGGCGACCATGGCACCGCCGGTCAAGAGGACCAAGCCCCCTGCCCGGCCCGCGGTCCAGGCGCCGGTGGCCGCGGGGCCGACCCCGGCAAAGGTGATGCCGGCCCCGCTCGCCGGGAAGGGTCCGTGCCAGCCGATGGCGCCGCCCGGAAGGCACCTTCGCCCCCGCGCTTTGCGCCGGGCCGTTGTCTGGTCCGAGATCCTGGCCCCGCCGGTGGCTCTGCGGGATGAACCGCCCGGCCGACTGGATCGTCGATAGTCCCTTGCCCAGCCGGCGGGAGGCGAGACCACAGCATGACCGGCGGTGTGCCGGCTGGTCGAATACCCGGCACGCCGAGAAGGGACTTGACACGCTGACCGGCAAAATGGTATCCGATCCCCCACTGGAGGATGCATAGCAGCGAGGCGGACACCGGGCACTCGGACCCGCCGGGGGATGAACGGTCTGCCGGCAGCTTGCCGGCGGGCGCAACCAGTCGAACAAAAGGAGAAGCGAAGATGAAGAAGATTCTGGCAGCAGGATTGGCAGTCGGGATGATGCTGGCGGGCATGGCTAGCCTGGCCAATGCCACGGTTCTCGATTTCGAGGATCCGCAAACGGATACGTACTACGAGATCATGAACGGCTACGGCGGCCTCAACTGGACCAACATGTATGTCATCGACGGGGCTGCCATGCACCCGGGCACCGGCTATGCCAACGGCATCGTGTCCGGATCGCAGGTGGCCTTCAACGGCTGGGGCGCCCTGGCGGTGACCAGTGCAACGGGCACGGATTTCGATTTCAACGGCGCCTACCTGACCGGCGTCTGGATGGACCAGGTGCCCGTCACCGTGGAAGGACGTGACAACGGCGCGGTCGTCTACTCGAGCACCGTGACCGCCAGCTTTTTCGGCCCCACCTACTTCGGCTTCGACTACCGGAGCATTGATGAGCTGCGCTTCACCACCGCGCTGGGGGTCGATGTCGGCCTGGGCGACGGATACCAGTTCGCCATGGATGACTTCACCTTCCATTGCACCCCGACCCCGGTGCCTGCCTCGCTGCTCCTCCTGGGCTCCGGCCTGGCCGGCTTGGCCGGCTTCCGTTTGAACAGCAGGAAGAGCTGAAGACGGCCGGCCAGGCAAGGCCTGGCCCATCCGCCGGCAGGTTCGGGCACAAAAAAAAGCAGGGGCCGCAAGAGCCCCTGCATTTTTTTTTGTGCCCGAACGAGGGGCGGACAGGAAGCGGCATGCCGTGAGCAAGCCCGTCCCGCAGCGCCTCGGCCTGGCCGGGTTTCCCATTGACGTGCCCTGGCCACTATGCTACCAATGAGCTCCATAAGACGAGTCCTGAGAGAGCACTCCGTCACGCAGCAGCATTGGGATCCTGTTGGTGGGTCTGGAACCTGTGCTCATCGGCGGGGTAGTCCCGCCGAGCATGACCAAAAGGACGAAAAGGAGGAAACGGCGATGAAGAAGACGCTTGTGGCAGGACTGGCAGTGGGGATGATGGTGGCTGGGGCTTCAAGCCTCGTTGAGGCATCGGTCTTGAATTTCGAGAACCCGCAAACGGATGGCACGTATGAAATCGCGGATGGATACGGCGGCTTCGACTGGAACAACATGCGTGTCATTGATGGACCGTCCGTTCATCCGGTGAGCGGGTATACCAACGGGGTGGTCTCCGGCTCGCAGGTTGCCTACAATTCCTGGGCTGGTATGGCCATTACCAGCCGCGGCAGTGATTTCACCTTCAACGGCGCCTATCTCACCGGGGCATGGAATGATGGCCTCCAGATCACCGTCGAGGGGTACGACGACGGATCTCTGGTCTACTCGAATACCGTGACCGCCAGTGCTTATGCTCCTACCTACTTTGCCTTCAACTACCAGAATGTCGATGAGCTGCGCTTCAGCTCCTTTGGGGGGGTGGATGCGGGCTTTCCTGGTGGGGGCACCCATTTTGCCATGGACAACTTCACCTACAACGCGGTGCCGGTGCCGGCCACGTTTCTCCTGCTCGGATCAGGCCTTGCTGGTCTGGTTGGCTCCAGGATCAGCAGAAGGAAGAGGTAGTCCGGCAGGCAGGGGCGGCCGGCAAAACCCGGCAGCGGAGCACGTTCAGGGCAGGGGCTGTTGCGGCCCCTGCCCTTCTTGTTGGCTCTGGCCAGGACCGGGCGGCCGGGCCGGGATCCAATCCCGGTCAACGGGGGAAGGGCTGGCGCACCAGGTCGTGGTAGTCCAGAACCTGGCCGCCGCCGGCCTTGGCCACGAAGGCCTCAGCCCCGTCCCGGGTCGCAAAGGCCGCCACCCTCTCCTCCCCTGGCGCGTCCTTCACAAAGAAGGCCTTGCTCATCGGTTCATGGTCAGGCCTCCGAGCCGCCAGCGCCGGCGGCGGATTGGCCGGAGCGCCTGGCGGGCTGTGGGCTCACTGGTCGAGAATCTCCCGGATCCGGCTCAGAAGCACGGATGGCGACACCGGCTTGGCCAGATAGCTCGCCTGCATGGCCTCCAGCTCGCTGCGGGTGAAAACCTCCTCCGCGTAGCCGGACAGAACCATGGCCTTGAGGTCGGGACGTTCGGCGCGCATCTCGGCCAGGGCCTCCTTGCCGTTCTTGCGGGGCATGATCCCGTCCAGGATCACCAGCCGGATGCGGTCGCCATGGGTCTGGAGCTGCTCCACGGCCTCCTGGCCGTCCTGGGCCTCCACCACCTGGTAGCCCACATACTCCAGGATCGAGCGGGTGAGCTCCCGGAGGCTGGAGTCGTCCTCGGCCACCAGGATCGTCTCGTTCCCCCCGGGCAGGGCCGCGACCTCGGCATTGGGCGCCTGCAGGCGAGCGGTCTCCGACTCCGGTGCCAGCGGCAGAAAGACCTTGACCACCGTGCCCAGGCCTGGCTCGCTATAGACGTTGACATAACCGTTGTGCTTCTTGACGATGCCATAGACGAGGGCCATGCCCAGACCGGTTCCCTGTCCCTTTTCCTTGGTGGTGAAAAAGGGCTCGAAGATCCGCTCCCGGGTCGGGGCATCCATGCCGGTGCCGGTATCGGAGACGGTGATGAGGGCATAGTCGCCGGGGCTGCCGTAGCCGTGGCTGCGGAGGAAGACGGCATCCAGGCTCTGGCGGCTGGTCTCGATGCGCAGGGTGCCGCCGCCGGGCATGGCATCCCGGGCATTGGTGGCCAGGTTGATGAGGACCTGATCGATCTGGGTGGGATCGGCGGTGACCAGAAGGGGCTCCGGCCCCAGGGCCAGCTCGATGGCGATGTCCTCCCGGACCAGCCGGCGCAGCATCTTGTGCAACGCCGCCACGAGCTCGTTGATCTCCACCTGCTGGATGGTGACGGCCTGCCGCCGGCTGAAGGCCAGGATCTGGGCGGTGATGCTGGCGCCCCGCTGTGCCGCCTGCCCGATCTCCGCCAGGTAGCGCTGGCGCTCATCATCCGCGCCCAGGCTGTGCTTCAGGAGGTCGGCGTAGCCCACCACCACGTTGAGCACGTTGTTGAAGTCGTGGGCGATGCCCCCGGCCAGTTGGCCGATACCTTCCATCTTCTGGGCATGGCGCAGCTGCTCCTCCACCCGGCGCCGCTCGGTGATATCCCGCACCACCTCCACCCCGGCGATGATGGCCCCACTGGCGTCCCGGAGGGGCGAGACCGTGATCTCGAACAGGCGCTGGCCGGCGGGCAGGTCCATGGCGCGCTCCACGGTGTGGATCCTGCCGTCCGCGAAGACCTGGGCCACCGGGCAGCCGGCGCACACCTCATCCTCGCCCTTGTAGGCCTGGTGGCACCTCTCGCCGAGGTGCGATCCCAGGAAGTCCTGGTGCACCTGGTTCTGGTAGAGGATCTTGAAATCCCGGTCCTGGATGCTGATCCCGTCGCCGATGGCGGCGATGATCGCCTCGATCTTGCTCTTTTCCACCCGGAGTGCCTCCTGGGCCTGCTGGCGCTGCTCCAGCTCGTCGGCCAGCTGCACGGCCCGGGCCAGGGCCTGCCCCATGGCGTCGTTGAACGCCCGGCCCACCACATCCAGCTCGCTGACCCCGGTGGCGGGCACCGGCTGGCCCTGGCGGACCGCCACCGTCATGCCCGCCAGGGGACGCATGAGGTTGCGGCGCATGAGGCCCACCGCCACCAGCACCATGGTCAGGGCGCCCAGGGCCACCAGGGGCACCAGCAGAAAGATCCCGTGGCCCAGGAGGTCGTGACTGTGGCCGTGCACCACGGTGACCACCCGCCAGCTCCAGGGATGAAAGAGGTCCGCCTGCCCGAAAAGATCCTCATGCCGGTCCGACAGGGAGAAGAAGCCGAAGTCAGCGGCCTGGAGCAGCCGCGCCGTACGGGAAGGCGACAGGGTGGACAGGAGCACCGCGCCGTCGGTCCTGGCGATGACGCCACCGGCGCCCGCCCGCTGCCAGCTCAGGGCGACCCCCTCCAGCACGGCCCGCTGCTTGGCCTCCACCACGGTACGATTCTCCAGCAGCCGGGCGGCGGTCAGCTCGGCCAGGCTGGCCTCCAGGAGGCGTCTGGTCTCCGCCCCCTGGCTGGCCGCCAACTGGCGATGGGAATCCTCCACCACCAGGCCGACACTGTGGCGGACCACGACCAGGAGCGCCAGGGCGATGGCGGCAATGGCCCCGCACAAGGGGAGCAGCAGTCGGAAGCCGAGACCGGCCCTATCGATCTTCACGCAGGATCTCGCTGGAGACGGCGGCCAGCGCCCGCACCGAATCGTGAAAGGAGGGGGGCACGGGCAGAAAGCCGTTTCGGACCTCGTCGTCCCAGACGTCCAGGCGCTGGCGGTCCTGGGGATTGCCCTGGGGCTGGAGGCGCAGCAGGCTGTCCGCGAAGCTGGCCCGAACCCCGGGGTCGAGACCGGGGCGGGCGGCGAAGGCAAAGTTGGGCAAGGGCTCCGAGACCGCCAGCACCCGCAAGCCCTCGCCGGCGAATTTCTGGTACAGGGCCTCCTTGACCCCGGCCCCGGCCACCTCCCGGTTGAGGAGGGCGGTCATGATCCGGTCCTGGCTTTCAAAGAAGACCGGCCGGATGCCGTCGCGGCCGATCCCCACCTCCCGGAGCATCGTGCGCGGCAGGATGTGCGAGGCGGTGGAGCCCCGGAACAGGGCCACGGGCCGGTCCCGCAGGTCAGCCAGGGTGGCCACCTCCGGCTCGGCGGTCAGGAGGACCGCATGGTAGAACGGGTCGCCGTCCGGGGCCCGGGCAATCAGCACCACCTCGACCCCGCACCGCTCCATGGCCCGGCCCAGAGGTACGGGCCCGAGAAAGGCCAGGGCGACCTCGCCGCTGCACAGGCCCTCGATAAGGGTGTCGTGGCTGGGATAGAAGACCAGCTCCCAGGGCTGGCCAGTGTCCTGCCGGAGGTAGTCGATCATGGGCGCGTAGCGGGCCCAGATCTTTTCAGGGCTGTAGAAGGGGACGACGGTGAGGGTGTACGGGGATCTGGTCGTCGCCGGCTCGGCGAAGGCCATGCCGCAGGCGAACAGCAGCTCGACCAGGGCACAGAAGCCAGCAACGGTCTTCATGGGCAGGCTCCAGAACCAGAGCGGTCACCAGGCGCGTCACAAGGGGGATAGCGGATTATCGGCCATCCGGCCAGCGATGTCCAGCCCGAGCCGCCTCACGGGCCACCCGGTGCCAGTGCCGGATGCTGTTCGGCCGTCTGACCGGCGCCTCTTCCGACCTCGCCGGCTCGCCCGGCCGGCCTTGAAAGGCCGGCCTACCACGAGTACGCCACTCCGTGGCTCTGTACGGAAGGGATCGATTGAAAGCCTCGCGCAGCGAGAGCAGACACCGCAGCCGGGGGATTCATCCCCCGGCGCCGCCTCGGCCGCTCGCCGGCATTGCGCCCCGCGCATGGCAACTCACGGGCAGCGGGGCTCCAGCTCGGCGTCCACCGGCGAGGACAGCCGCAGCCGCTCCGGGATGTTGTAGGCGGCGAGCACCGCCGCGGTGGCCGCCGGCTCGGCGGCGGCATCCAGCACCAGCTCATCCCGGGCCGGGTTGGGCGCAAAGACAATCCGGTGGTAGCTCCCCTCCGGCGCGGCCAGGGCCGCCGCCAGGCTGGCGATGGTGTCCACCGGCCGGCCATTGACGGACCGCACCGCCAGGAAGCGCAGGGCCTGGTAGCCGATGGTGTAGGGGGAAGGCAGCACATAGGAGAGCAGCACGATCCGCCGCCGCTCCGGGGTCTGGGCCTCCCGCTCCAGATCCCAGTAGGCCAGGAGCCGGGGGTCGGCCTCCTGGCTCCAGTTCTTGCCCCAGATAGCCAGAAACGAGCCGTCCAGCTCCTGAAAGACCAGGCCGCCCAGCACCAGATACGGCGGCGGGTGGATGTCCGGCCAGCGCGGCACCAGGCGCGCCCAGGTCGGATGGCAGATCAAGGGGATGGTCACCGCCTCGATCCGGCCGTCGCGCAGGATCTCAGCCGCCAGGCGGTCCCCGGCCTGGTGCCCGTCCGTGGCGATGGCCGGAAAGAGGATGCGGCCGTACCGGGGATGCTGGTAGTAGCCCTCGGAGTCGATGGCATGGCCGTCCAGGCTCAGGAGCACGTCCCGGGGCATCAGGATCCCCTCGGCGGAGGTGCCGTGGGGCACGGCCAGCACCACCACGCCCCGGGGCTCGCCGCTGAGCCCCAGATGGGCTGCCAGGGCCGGATCCCGGTTGGGCTGCCAGGTAATGCCCAACGGGGCGAAGCCGGCGTAATCGCCGGTCTTGACCGCCTCCAGATAGCGGCCGATGGTCGCCACCGGCAGCACCCAGGCCTGATCCTCGTCCTGGGCCACGGACAGGCCGGCCAGGGCGTCGCCGGCAAAGACCGGCTCTGCCCAGCCGCCGCCGGCCAGATCGTTCTTGACCATGAGCACCGCCAGATCCAGGTTGGCGCCGTGGGGCTGCCGCACCTCGAAGCGGGCCGGCCGGGTGTTGGAGATCTCCAGCTGGCCCTGGCGCCACCGCACCGTCTTCAGCGGGGTGTCCGCGCTCCCGAGGTCTCCGGCCAGCCGCACCGGCACGAGGTCGGCAAAGAAGCCGGGCTCATCCACCGCCAGCACCGCCAGATTCACCTCCCAGTCGGCATGGACGATGCGCGCCGGCACCTTGGCCGGGCCGCCCCGCTTCTGGGCCTGCACCAGGATGGCCCCATCCACCATCTGGGCGGTGGTCAAGAGCCGCGGGCCGTCCACCACCATGGCCAGGGCGGAACGGACGTCTGGCGCCGGCTTGGCCCAGGGCATGCGGGCGTCGTATTCCTGGTGGGTGACAAAAAGCTCCACCACCTGGGCCGCCGGATCTCCCTCGAAAGCGGCCGCCGGCGAGACACCGGCGACCAGGGTCAACACTGCCAGCAGAAGGATGCTCATAGCCGTCGATCCTTGGGTACGCCGTAGAGTTGGAGGATGGCCGCATTGGCCTTGTCGGCCTCCTGGCGGTCCAGAGCGGCCAGGCCACTGTTGTGGCCCAGCTCGAAGACGTGAAACGGCCCCTGGCTCTCCTCGATGGCTGCTACCAGGCTCGCCAGGCCGTCGATGGTGCGGCCATTGACCCGCTCCACCACCAGGTTCCGCTCCCAGGCCATGCGGGCATTGACCGGATGGTCGAGGCGCCGGAGCAGCACCACCGGCTCCCGGTTGAGCTGCTCCGGCTCCTCGTAGAGGCGCAAGGAGAACTCGTAAAGCAGGTCCCGGTCCGCCTCTGTTTGCCACTTGTGACCGTAGGTTTCCAGCATCTGCCGGTCCAGGGGCACAAAGACCAGGCCGGCATAGACGAAGTAGCGGGGCAGCTCGTCGTAGGTGCGCGCGAACCGCCGCTGGCCGTGATGGACCCGCAAAGGAATGGTCAGCTCCAACGGCGAGCCGTCCCGGATCACCCGCAGGGCCAAGGTCTCCCCCACCTGTTTGCGGTCGATGAGGAGAGGGTAGTCCAGCCGCAGGCCGTCCACCGCCACGGTGCCGTCGTTGGCCACCACCTTGCCCTCCACCTGCACCAGGATGTCCCCGTCCTTGAGCAGGCCGTCGGCGCTGGAGCCGGGCAGCACCAGGGCCAGCCGCACCCCGCTGTCCGCAGCCGCCATGCCCGCATGGCGCCGGGCCGCCGGGTTCTCCATGTTGGCGGAGACCAGGACGCCCAGATCCGGAAAGCCCCCGTAGGAGCCATCCGCCGCATCGGTCAAGAAATGCTCGATCACCTCGGTGGGAATAAAAAATCCAACATTCTCCAAACGGGCGTTGCCCTGGAAGGCCACGCCCACCACCTGCCCCTCGGCCACCACCGGCCCGCCGGAGTTGCCCGGGTTGATGGCCGCATCGGTCTGCACCGTCAGATGCACATCCACACCGGTATGGGCGTAGCTCTGGAGCTCGATGCGGGAGACCACCCCCCGGGTGGACGACAGGCGCATGCCGCCAGCCGGAAAGCCGAAGGTCTCCACCGTGGAGCGCATGGCTGGCAGGCCGCCGAAGGCCAGCGGCCGGATGCCGTCCAGGAGGCCCGGCTCGGCGACCGTGAGCAGGGCGAGGTCGCAGTCGTGGCCGATCACCGCCACCTCGGCCTGGTGGGGCCGGGGATCGTTGTTGAGATAGACCAGGAGCATGCGGGCGTCCGAGACCACGTGGGCGTTGGTCATGATCCGGCCGCCGGCAATGACGAAGCCGCTGCCCGAGGATTCCCGGGCCGGGGTGCTGTTCCAGGGCGAATAGCTGTCGCCCCGCTGGGAGTAGTTGACGATGCGCACCGTGGCCTGCTCGATGTGGTCGTCCAGGTCCGGCTGGGCGGCAGCCGGCCAAGCGGCGATCGAAAGGACGGCTAAGGCACAGGTGATGGCCAGAAGACGGTTCATGGTAAGCCTCGCTCGACTTTCATAAGGTTCTCCCTTCAAGACGGAATCCGACCCGAGTCGGGCAAAAATTCACCCGGCCCAGGTCAACCTCGACCCGGTCAATGGATTTGAACGATTCGATCGTGAGCCGGTTCAACATGCTCTTCTCCAAATGGGCTCCCTGACCCTGAACCCGCCACCAACGAGGCCCTGCAGCCGTTCGTGCTCGGCCTGAGCAACGGGAATGCCTGGCCTGGTGGGTAGAAGACCAGGCCGCGGCCGGCGCGGGGCGGCCTGGGCGTGGTGGTCAGAAGCGGTATTCGACGGTCAACATGGTGGAAATGCCGGTCCGCGGATAGTCGTCGGGGATGAAGCCGGCCGGCCCGGACAGATCAGGATCGGCATAGCTCGCATCGAACAGATTGTGGATGACACCGCGAACCTCCAGCCCGGGGCGGAGCTGGCGGGCGGTCAGCGCCAGATCCACGGTGGCGAAGGGAGGCATATCCCCGCGGGGATCGCCGTCGATCCGGGGCCGGGATCCCGTCCACAGGATGTCCCCGTGGGAGGACAGGTGATCGGACAGGGCATAGTTGAGGCTGAAGCTTGCCCGCTGGCGGGGCACATTCGGCAGCCTCCGGCCGTTGTCCGCCTCCCGCGGGTCCTGATAGCCATAGAAGAGCTTCCAGTAGCTGCCCAGACGGTACTCGCCGGTGAGGACGCATTCGATGCCGTCGATGACCGCGCCACCGGCATTGGCATAGCGGTTGGGCATGGTCGAGAAGTCCCGAACGATCATCTCATCAATATCATTGTGGAAATAGTTCAGATCGACCCGAACCGGAGGCAAGAGCTGAGAGCCGATGCCGACTTCATAGGTCCTGATCCGCTCGGGCTTGAGGTCTGGACTGCCGACCAGAAACGGATTGTTGGCGTTGTACAGCTCGCTGAAGTTCGGCGCCCGGAACGCCTGACCGAAAAGCAGCTTGACCTCCATCTCCCTGGTCATCCTCCAAACAAGCCCCAGTCGAGGATTGGTCGTGCCGCCGAAGTCGTCATAGTGGTCGTGGCGTATGCCGGCAGTGAGATCAAGATCATCCAGCACCCGCCACTCGTCCTGGAAATAGGCTGCGTAGATCTCCCGAACCACGTTCCGGTTCCAGTTGCCCCATGCCGAGATGTCCTGGATCGAACCGAGGTAGTTGAAGGTGATGGGATGGAAGTTGCTCAGGGAGCGCACGTCGTATTGCTGCATGGACTCATAGGCCAGTCCCAGCAGCACATGATGGTCTGCCAGGGTATCGTAATCAAGCTGCAGCTCCTCGCCGACCGTGCGATCCTTGACCTTGGGCCCCCCGACCATTCCCTGGGGATACGAGCCAAGGAAGCCGCTTGGCTGGGTCATGCACAAAGCATCCTGCTTGAACTCGTCCCAATACACCTTGAGACTCGTGGACAGTTTTGACGTGATCTCCTTCTGATAGCTGATTTCGTGCCAGTAGTTGACGAAGAGCAACGTGTTGTCGTCGGTCAGAGCGTTGGCGAAGCCGATGTAAGCCCCGCGGTGATTGCGCACGAAATGGCCTTCATAGGTCCAGCTCCCCAGGGACAGCCGCAGGAAGCCTTCCAGGGCATCATAGGTGGTGTCCGCGTGGGCCGGGGCCTGGGAAATGGGTGTGCCGGCATGACGGTCCCGGTTGATCATGAGATTCGGACCGTTGGTCTTCCAGTAATCCAGGCTGCCGAGCAGCTGAAAGCCGTTGTCGAAGATCTTGCCATAGCTGGCGTCAACCTTGCGGGTGTCAAAACTGCCGCCCGCAACGGCCACCCTGGCGCCTTCCGCCTCGAAGGCGTCCTTGGTGATGATGTTGATCACCGCCAGGAAGGCATTGGCCCCGTAGAGGGCGGAGCCGGGGCCCCGCACGATCTCGATCTGCTTGATGTTCTCGACGCTGAGCTGATCGGCGAAATTGACCAGTCCGCTGCCGGCATAGTTCTTGTTCAGGGAATGGCCGTCGATCATGATCAGGATCTTCTCCGACTTGACCGTACTCACTCCCCGCACCTCGAACATGAAGAAGCCCTGCTCGTTTCTGGCAATGCCGATTCCGGGCACCAGCTTGAGGACATCCATGAGGCTTTGCGCCCCCATGTCCCTGATCTCCGCCGCGGTGACAATGGTGGCAATGGCCGGCGCCTCCCGCAGGGCCATACTCCTCCGGGTGGCCGCCACCAGCAGGCGGTTGGTGCGGTAGTAATCCTCTTCCCCATACGGGGAGGAGAACATCTCCTCGACGGCCGCCATCTTCTCCTGGTCGGTCAAGGGGCGCGCCGCCTCCCCGCCGGCGGCCGAAGGGATCCCGAAAGCCCATGCGAGCAGGATGAAAACAGGCAGGATGACTGGAAGAGGCCGGCTCGGGCTGGGGGTGTATCGCCATGCATCCGTGGACCTCCGGACCCAGGTCGCCGGCGGCTGGGCCTTCCGGCATCCGGATGCCCCACCATAGCATGAAGGACAGCTCCCAGCCCTCGATGGCGGAAAAGAAGGCCCGGCCAGCGCCGATCGGCCGAGAGGCGACAAGGCGGCCACGGGCAGGAAGGCAACGGCGGGCGCCGCTCAGCGCCGGCCGGCCTCCCGAACGGCCACCGTGGCTCCGGTTTCCATGAAGGTGGAGGGGAAATCCTCCGCCTGGACAAAGGGCTCGACCACGCAGTTGCGGCCGATCACCATCTTGGCCGGGATCTCCACCCCCTTGCCAACCACGGTGATGCCGGTGTAGAGGTGCTTGGGATAGAGCTTGTTGGGAACCTCCTTGTGGGGGCCGCTGCCCACCACCGCCCCTTTGCCCACCCGCACCCGCTTGTCCAGGATCGCCAGGTCCACCACCGCGTTCTCCTCCACCACGCAGTCGTGGAACAGGATGGAGCCGGTGACCTTGGCGCCCTTCTTCACCCACACCCCCGGCGACAGGAGGCTGTCTGTGACCTCGCCTTCGATCCGGCAGCCGGCGGCGAACATGGCATGCCGCACCGTGCAGCCTGGCAGGAATCGGGCCGGCGGCCGGTCATAGCGCCGGCCCTCCGCCTCGATGTTGGGCCGGATCCCCCAGGCCTCCGGCGAGATGCTGGTATCCTCCCTCAGGACATCCATGTTGGCCTCCCAGTAGGCCTGGACTGTGCCGACATCCCGCCAGTAGCCGTGGAAGGGAAAGGCAAACACCCGGTCCCGGCCGATGGCCTTGGGCAGGATGTGCATGCCGAAGTCCACCTCCTCCCGGTTCTCGGCCAGCACCCGGCGCAGGTAGTCGGTGGCAAAGACATAGATGCCCATGGAGGCCAGGTTGGTGCGGGGCTTCTTGGGCTTTTCTTCCCAGTCGATGATCCGGCCGCTTCCGTCGGTGATCCCGGTGCCGAACTGGTGGATCTCCGACTCCGGCACCACCATCATGGCGATGGTGACGTCGGCCTTCTTCTCCCGGTGGAAGCGGATCATCTCGGCGAAATCCATCTGGTAGATGTGATCGCCGGAGAGCATCAGGACATCCTGGGAGGGATGGGCGTTGATGAAGTCCAGATTCTGGCGCACCGCGTCGGCAGTGCCTTTGTACCAGTCCGACTCCTTGGCGCCGGTGCGGGGAGGCAGGATCTTCACCCCCCGGGTGCGACCGGTGAAGTCCCAGGCCTCGCCGGTGCCGATGTGCTTCATCAGGGACAAGGGCTTGTACTGGGTGAGCACCCCCACCTGGGTGAGGCCCGAGGTCATGACGTTGCTCAAGGCAAAATCGATGATCCGGTACACGCCGCCAAAGGGCACCGCCGGCTTGGCCCGCGTCTGGACCAGAACATTGAGACGGCTGCCGACCCCACCTGCCAGGACCAGGACCAGGGTATCCCGGATATCGCTCATCGCGCCACCTCCCCAGGGCCCAGATCCCGGGCCAGCTTCTCCGGAGCCAGATTGGGATACAGGGTGCAGCCGGCGCCGATCCGGCGGCCGGCCGGGATCAGGTTGCCGGAGCCCACCACCGTGGCCTCCTGCTCCGCCGGTGGCACCGGCTCGCCGACCTGGACCTCGGCACCGATCCGCACCTCCACATCGGTGATCACCTTGTCCAGCCGCGCCCCCGGCTCCACCACGGTGTTGTAGAACAGGATCGAATCCCGCACCACCGCCCCTTTCCCCACCCGCACCCCAGGGAAAAGGACCGAATGCTCCACCTGGCCGTCCACCACCGAGCCGTTGGCGATGACACTGTCCTTCACCAGGGCATGGCTGCCGATCTTGGCCGGCTGGCAATCCCGGACCCCGCCGTGCTCCAGATTGGTGCGGAAGGGCCAGGAGGCGAGCTCCACCCGCGGGCTGGCGCCCAGGCAGTCCATGTTGGCCTGCCAGTATTCCTCGATGGTGCGGGCGTACCCCCAATAACCCCTGAACTTGTAGCCGTAAACCCGGCGGCGCTCGAACATCATCCGCGGCAGGACGTTTCGGCCAAACTCGTAGGAGTCGTCCTCCCGGGCATTGACCTCCAGCTGCTGGTAGAGGACCTCAGGCTTGAAGCAGTAGACGGTCAGCGAGGCCCAGGCGAAGCGGGGCCTGGCCGGCTTTTCCAGGTAGCGGAGCACCCGGCCGCCCAGGGAGCCGTCCTCGTCATCGATCTCCGCCACCCCGAAGCGGTGGGCCTGCTCCCGGGGCACCTCCAGGCAGGCCATGGTCAGATCTGCGCCCTTGGCCTGGTGGTAGTCGATGAGGGGCCGGTAGTCCATGCTGTAGATGTGGTCGCCGGACAGCACCAGGACCGTCTCGGGATCGTGGTAGCGGATGAAGTCCAGGTTCTGGTAGATCGCGTCGGCCGAGCCCCGGTACCAGTCGGAATGGCCGAAGCCGGTGAAGGGCGGCAGGATGGAGATGCCCCGGTGGCGGCCCACCATGTCCCAGGCGGCACCGATGCCGATATGGTTGATGAGCGAGTAGCTCCGGTACTGGGAAAGGATCGCCACCCGCTCAATGCCGGATTGCATGAGGTTGCTCAAGGGAAAATCGATCACCCGTGCCACCCCGCCGAAGGGCACCGCCGACTTGGGCCGGTAGTACGTGAGGACGTTCAGCTCGTCCACCCGGCCGCCGGCAAGGATCAAGGCCACAGTCTTCGGTTTCACGCCAGAGATCTCCTTGTCAGAAAAGCTGTTGCGAGGTATCGGACGGGAATGCGAGGCGCTTTTTCGCCTGGCGCCCGGGTAAGGTCAGCCCCACCGGCCGCAGGCCCCGGCTAGCTGCCGTTGGTGGCCCGGCTGTCCGCCGCCTGGCGGCTCTTGGCTTGCCCGTCATCCTTGGGCAGGTGCTTGGTGGTCAACCGCATGAGGGTGCGGGTGGTGAACTCCTGCCCCTGGCCGGGCAGGTTCTTCAGCGGCACCTCGGCCCGGGCGCACTCCCGGTGGCCACCCGCCGAGCCCACCGGACCGAAGATCTTTTCCGCCAGCCGGCCGGCGTTCTTCTTGTAGCCGTCACAGCGGAAGATCACCACCAGCCGCTCGCCGTGGATGCCCGAGACGAACACCCAGGAGATCTGGGCCACCTGGTTGAAGAAATCGGCGATGATCACCAGGACGTCCGGGGTGCGCACCCGGCCGATGTGCGCGTAAAGCCGCCCCTTGGTGAGCTTCATCTCCGTCAGGGCCTGGCGGAAGTAGTTCAGCTCGGAAAGCCTAAGATCGGAAAGCTCGATCTTGCGGATGATCACCTGGTTGGCGATGGCGAACAGATACCGGAAGGAGATGGCATCCGCCTGGGTGGCCTTCTTTTCGAAGTTCTGGGTATCGACCTTGATGGCGTAAAAAAGGGCGGTCGCCAGGGCCACCGACGGCTTCATGCCCGCCGCCCGCAGATACTCCACCATGATGGAAGCGGTCGCCCCGTAGTTGGGGCGGATGTCGACAAAGGGCGCCGACCAGCCGCTGGTCAGGGGATGGTGGTCAATGACCGCGTCGAACTTCAGGTTCTCGAAGGCAGGGTGATGCCCCGGCTGGGAATCCACCAGCACCCGCTTGGTGAACTCGCGGCCCTTCATGGCCTGCAGCCGCTCGGCCGGGATCTTCAACAGCCCGACCATGGTCAGGTTGTTGAGGCGCCGGATCTCGTTGGGATAGCCGATGGCCACGCTCCTGACCCGGTAGCGCAGGAGGCGCTTCACGGCCATGGCTGCGGCCAGGGCGTCCGGATCGGCGTTGATCGCCACCAGAACGGTATCCTCCTTCTGGAAGAGCGCCAGGAAGTCGTGCAGCCATTCCCGGGCGGACCTGCGAGGCCGCTCCGCTTCCTGCTGCTTCTTCCGGCGCCTTCCGGCCCCGGTCTCCTTGCCCATGCGAATCCCGAATGACCTCGGTCCTGATGTCGGAGGAGGATGCCGCCTGCGCCAACGCAACCGAAGCCGACTCTACCACAACCCCAGGAACGGAAGCAAGCGGCCCACCAAGCGCTGGATATTCGATAACCGGGTAGCGCGACGAGCCGGTAGGGAGGATATGCAGCCCTTGCAGTGCCGGGACTGGTGGGAGGTGTGCCTCTGTCCGGGAGCGGAGGCTGGTTGGGAAGCGGCGGGAGGTCTGGCGCGGCTGTCGGTCGGCGGAGATCGACGGCTGGGAGAGTCAG
>JBFMBH010000101.1 GCA_040755095.1 Thermodesulfobacteriota bacterium | reverse complement strand
GCACTCGATCCCGGTCCGGTCCGCGGCAGCGGGGTCGCGGGCCGTTGGCGCCGGCGCCCGGGCCGGCTCCCCGGCCCCGACTTCCCCGGTGGCGGCCGCCAGGGGAATCTCGAAGAAGAAGGTCGAGCCAACACCCGGGGTGCTCCGCACCCCGATGCTCCCCCCCATCAGCTCGACGAAATGGCGCGAGAGGGACAGGCCGAGGCCGGTGCCAGCCGTCTGGTCGGCGGCATCACCCACCTGGACAAAGGGCTCGAAGATCGCCGCCAGCTGGTCCGGAGCGATGCCCGGGCCGGTGTCCTCCACCGCGCAGCGCAGCATGGTGCCCGCCGGCTCGCCGCCGGCCGGACCGGCGCCAGGCCCGGCCACCAGGCGGATGCCGCCGGCCCTGGTGAACTTGATGGCGTTGCCCAGGAGGTTGATGAGCACCTGGCGGATCCTGCCGGCATCCCCGTCCGCACAGCGGGGCAGCGTTGGGTCGATGACGATCCGGAAGGAAAGCTCGTTGGCTTCGGCCCGGACGGCGAACAGGCTGCCAACGTCCTCCAGGAGTTGTGTGAGGTCAAAGGGAGCGATGGCGAGACGCGTGCCCCCGGCCTCGATCTTGGCCAGCTCCAGCACATCGTTGATGAGGGAGAGCAGGTGCTCGCCGCTCCTGACGATGATGCCGAGGATCTTCCGGTGCTCGGGCGCCAGGTCGCCGCTCTGGGACAGGATCTGGGCAAAGCCCATGACGGCGTTCAGGGGGGTCCTCAGCTCATGGCTCATGTTGGCGAGAAAGGCGCTCTTGGCGCGGCTGGCATTCTCGGCCGCCAGTCGGGCCTCTTCCAGCTCGGCGGTCTTCTCGTTGAGATCTTCCACGAGGCTCATGAGCGCCTGCCGGCTGTCCAGGAGCTGCGCGGTCTTGGCCTCCAGCTCGGTCGTCCGCTCCTGCACCCGGCGCTCCAGCCCTTGGTTGAGGAGGCGGATCTCCTCCTCGGCCCGCTTCCGCTCGGTGATATTCTGGGCCGTGCCGCGCAGCCCCCGGATGGCGCCCTGGGCGTCGCGCTTCACCTCGCAGCGGGCGGCGATCCAGCGGGTCGTCGCGGTGGGGCTGGCCAGCTCCAGATCAAGCTCACAGGGCTCGCCCAGGGTCATGGCCCGCTGCACCGCCGCATCCAGCCGGGCGGTGCTCTCCGGCGTGTAGGCCCGCCGGTGCTCCGCGTAGCTCGGTGGTCGTGTCCCGGCCGCAAAGCCGTGGATCCGGCAATACTCGTCCGACCACCAGATGACGTCGTCCCTGGCGTCCCAGTCCCAGCTGCCCACCTGACCAACCCGTTGCGACTCGCGGAGCAGACGCTCGCGCTGGCGCAGGCTCTCTTCACTCCGGCGCAAGGATGCCACCGCCTGTTGGCGGGTCACGATCTCCCAGGAGAAATCGGCCAGCAGGGAGGTGACCTGTACATCGGTCTCGCTGTACGGATCCGGCTTGTTGCCGACGCCGATCACGGCCATGATCCGCGAGCTGCGGAAGATGGGGATCAGCAGCTCGCGGATCAGCGGGGCGTGTCCGGCTGGCAGCCCTTTCCGTTCGGGCAGGGAGGGGTAGTCGTCATGGATCACCGGCCGTCGCTGCCGCACGCACTCGGCCCAGACGCCGGCCTCGGCCAGCGGGACATGGCGGCCCGCCCCTTCGGCCGTGCACCCGGTGGCCAAGGTCTTGCTGGACCAGCTCTGGAAGGAGAGCGTCTGCTGATCCTCATCCATGAAATGGTAGAAGCTGATGCAGCTGCCGGTCTGGGCCTCGATCTCATCCAGCATCCGGCGCAGGGTGTCGCCCAGGGAGAAGTCCCCGGTGTACGCTGCCTCCAGCATCCGCAAGCGGGCCTGGGTCACCTTTTCCGCCCGCCGGATCCCGGCGCGGTTGCGCAGCACAGTGATGCCAAAGGCAAGGTCGGCCGCCAGCTCCTCCAGGAGGCACAGCTCCTGGGCGGTGACGGCGTAAGGCTCGGTGGAATAGATGAGGAGCACGCCAAAGACCGCGGCTGTCTCGTCCTTGAGTGGCAGGGCGATGCCGGAACGGAAGCCATGGGCCAAAGCGCTCTCCCGCCAGGGGGCCATGCGGGGGTCAGAGACAAAGTCCTCGACATGGACCGGCTCGCCGCTCCGGACGGCGATCCCGGCCGGGCCTTGGCCGCGCTCCTCCTCCTCGGACCAGGACAGCAGGGCCCTCTCCACATAGTCCGCGTCGTCGCCAGCCCAGGCAACGGGACGGATGCTCTTCTTGCGGTCGCGCTCGGCATATCCCACCCAGGCCAGGCGGTAGCCGGCCTCTTCACAGACGATGCGGCAGATGTCGGCGAGCAGGGTCTCTTCGTCCCCGGCCTTCATCAGGGTCTGGCTGCAGGTCTTGAGGGCGCGCAGCTCGCGGTTGAGGCGCCGGAGCGCCTCGGTGCGCTCCGCAACCCGGGCCTCCAGCGTTTCGTTGGCCTGCCGGAGGTCCTGCTCCAGGCGCCGGAAGGCGGTGACGTCCCGCATGACCACCACCGCGCCCAGCTTGCGGCCAGCCGGGTCCGTGATCACACTGCCATTGGCCAGGATGTGGCGGGGGGGCTGTCCTGCTGCCACAATGGCCATGCCGGCATCCCGGACCATCTCACCCCGGAAGGCCCGGGCCAGAGGGATCTCTTCTGTGGGGAGCGGGGTGATACCGTCGGCCCGGAAGAGGTTGTACTGGCGCGTCCACTCCGTGGCCGGCAGCCGCAGGGGCTCGACGCCATGCCACTCCCGGGCCGTGCGGTTGAACAGGGCGAGATGGCCGTCCGCGTCGCAGGCGACCACCCCGTCCGCCATACCCTCCAGCAGGCCGTGGCTGAAGATCCGCTCCCGCGTCAAGGCTGCCTCCGCCAGCTTGAGATCCCGGAAGATGAGGTCAAAAGGCTCCTTGAGGCCGGTGACCACCAGCGCCCGGTAGACGAGATAGAAGGCCGCGAGCTTGAGGAAATGCCCCACCATGTTGGCGGGGCCGTACACGCTCACATAGCTGGTGAAGGCCAGCTCCGAGCCGATGGTGCACAGGATGCTGAGGGTGATGAGGCGAAAGACCCGGGAGCGGAACGCCGTCCGCCTGCGGGCCAGGAGCAGCAGTGCCCCGGCGAGGATGGCGCAGATGACGTATTCGCTGGCGATCTTGAACCGGGTGAGCCCCCGGCCCTCGATGAAGCAGTCCGGAAAGGCACCTGAGTAGACCAGAGCCCCGGTGGCCGAGACCGCAGCCAGACCGATGCCCAAGAAGGCCCGCTCGTTGATGTCCCGGCCAGCCAGCAGGGATGCCGCCAGGAGCAGCACCGCCTGCAGAGAGCGGGCCGCGATCCACAGCTGGGTGGGGAGGTTGGCGCCGTATTCCGGGAACACGCCCATGCCCTTGTAGGCCAGGGTATGGAAGAGATCGACCCCGGCGATGAGGCCGTAGCCGATGCCCAGGGCCTTGAGACAGCCATTGGTCAGGAACCGGCTGGTGTTCCAGGTGAGGATGAACAGGGTGAGACCAACGGCGATGGTGATCAGCTCCACCAGGCTGTGGAACAGGATGTAGCTCTGAAGACTGCTGGCATACAGCCCCAGGACGACGGCGGCGGCCAGGCCGGCAGACAGGATGGAGTGGGAAAGATCCCTGCCGGCCGCCATGATCATCCTCCCCCCCGGATGAGATGGTGCGCTGACCCTGCCGCTTGCGGGGGAGCAGCAGGCCGGGACCCGGGCCGCCGGGGGCATCCCACGCCAGCCCCGGAAGTGCTGATCCGAGGCTATGCTCTCCCGGAGCGCCGGGCAGTGTCAAGGGGCGCCGCCCGCCCGGCGGCCACCGGCCCGCTCCCCTTTCTTCTTGCAATCCGCGCTTGGCGATGCTATCCACGGCCCGGAGGAGGGCCTGTCATGAAGATTTCGACCCTGTTCATCAAGCTGGACAGCTTTCTCAAGGCCGTCAGCGCGGTGGGAACCGGCGGCGAGGCCAAGATGCGCATTGCCGCCGGCGAGGTGCAGGTCAACGGCCTCGTGGAGACCCGGCGGGGCAGAAAGCTGGTCCCCGGCGACCGGGTACGGGTGGCCGGGGAGGAATATCGGGTGGAGTGACTGGGGGGGGCGGGTCAGTTGTTTGCTGCGTCCAGACCCGGCCAGCGGCTTGAGGGTCCATTCCCAGGTCACCTGCAGGCTGTTCGCCGCCGGATGCGCGAAGTCGATGAGCCTGACCGGCCGGTGGCGCTTCTCCTGCTCGTCGTACCATTGCCGCTCCCCCCGCAGCCAGGCCAGCATGTCCCGGTTGCCCTCGATGGTCGGCGGCAGGGCGTCGATGGTCTCCGCCACCGACCGCACGGCGTCGGGGCTGAGCCAGGGGTTGAAGGCGGCGATCTTGGCCTCGAGCACGCCGCGGAAGAGCGCACCTGCCTCGCCGCCGCGCATGGCCCGGGCATCTGCCGGCGTCACCGGCTGCCAGCCGATCTCGGCGGCGTGCCGGACCATGGGGAACTGGACGGTGCCGGCTTCGCTGATGGAGAGTGTGGCCATGGCGCCTTTCCCGCTCGTGGCAGCACTGCCGACTGGCAAGGCATGTCAGGACCGGCCCTTCCTGGTTTGCGGTTTCGCGTACGGCGCTGATGCCGTTGAGCCCCCCCCCGCCGCGGGCGGGCGGTGAGTCGTGGCCGCGCCTTGTAACCGGCGGGTGGTCGTCGGCCCTGTTTCGACGGTAAGTGGGCGTAGTTTGTGGCTCACCGGTGAGCTGCAAACTGATTTGTGGCTCATTTTTTACGTTTTGTGAGCCACAAGCCACTTGCAGCCCATGGGTGAGCCTTAAAAGACAGTCCGACCTTCGGCGATGTTGAGCAGTTCCCGGAAGGCGTAAATGCCGGCACGCCGACCTTTGCCTTCCCGCAACGCCACCAGAACCCCGGCTTCCCGGAGCAGGATCAGGATCCGCTTCGCCGTCGGCTTCGGGATGCCCGAGGCCTCCACAAAGTGGGTTGTGGCCAGGCTCGGCCGCTGAAACAGGAAGTCCACCGCCCGAAGCGCGTGCTGCGAGTGGGTCAGCTCCACGACGCGGTGGGTCGATGTTGGTGTCGGGTGGAACGGCTGAGCCTGCCGGATCACACCTCCCGCACCAGGGAGCAACCGGCACGTGGTGCATGTGCCAGGCTGATGCGGCCTGACAGGGTTCATGCACAGGGGGCTTGCACCCAATAAGCTCACGCCCATGCCGGGCGTACACAATCCTCAAAGGCCGGCGCCGGGAAGCGCGGCGGCGCTGCGCGGAAGGGTGGGCGGCGCGGTTTGCGCGAAACGTTCAGGAGCACGCCTTCGGCTCGCCCCGTTGCGCCGCTGCAATCCCGGATCGCCCTTGTGCGCTATCGCATTTTGCGATAGAAGTGTTCAACATCGGCGGAAACAGGTATCGGCTGATTGCATCGATCCACTTCAATCGCGGCAAGGTCTACATTCGTCATGTGTTGACGCATCAAGAGTACGATCAGGAAGGTTGGAAGTCATGAGCCTACTCGCCAGCAAGGATCTGCAAACCCACTGGGCAACTATCCGCCCCATCCTGACAATGCGCAATGAGCCGGAATACGATCAGGCGGTCGAGCGCCTCAATGCCCTCCTGGACGAGATCGGCACCGATGAGCGCCACCCTCTGTACGGACTGCTTGACACGTTGGGGACCCTCATCGACGCCTACGAAGAAAAGCATCATTCCATTCCGGCCAGTAGTGGCGCAGATATGCTCCGCTACTTTATGGAAGAACACGAGCTCAAGCAATCAGACTTGCCCGAAGTTGGCTCGCAAGGTGTGGTCTCCGAAGTGCTCAGCGGCAAGCGCGAATTGAATATCCGACAAATTCGCGCACTTGCCAGACGATTTCGCGTCTCACCGGCGGTCTTTATCTGATGCCTGAATCCGTGATCCAAGAATACCGGCTGAGCGTCGGGGACTACAGAGTCCTGTGCGAAATTGAGAATGCCCCCCGGCGAGGGCATGAGGGACCGCCGGGCGTATGCCGCCTCACGATTGCGGCCGGGCCGGTATCGTGACCCGCAGGTGGTCGTCCGTCAGCTCGAAACCTGCATCCCTTCCCGAGTACTCCCGGGTCAGGGGAACGATCTTGCGCCGAACCCCCATCCCTCTGGCGTCGACGTACCCGTAGTCGCGCATGACTTCCACGATGGTGAGGTTGCGGGCATAGCGCTGCCCGGCCAGCATCTTTTCAATCGTCATCGAGTTGTGCAGCGGGCCGGGGCGGATCACCTCGAGCCGATTCGCGTAGTTGACCACTTCCACCTCGACGGCCCGGGTCCAGTCCCGATGCACCAGGGCGTTCAGCACGGCCTCGCGAACAGCCTCCGGGGGGTAACGGTAGGTCCGCTCGCGACGCAATCCCTCATCGATCGTGGCGCCTTCGTCAGAAATGAACGGTCGCATGCGGTCCAACAGGCGCTCGACCAGTCCACCTTCCACCACGGCACGCCCGCCCCGGTGTTGCCGTGCCAAGAGGGCGACGAGAGGTCCGTCCAACACGGCGTCATCCTGGGCCTGATACTCCTGGTCTTCCCCGGCGAAGGACATCCAACGCAGGCCAGCGTGCCGCAAGGCGCGACGGGGGCTGCGCCCGAACAGGACCAGTCCGGCGATGGAGCACGCCGGAGGGCCGTCCGGCCGCTCAACCAGGAAGCCCAGACCGAGCAGTCGCCGCTCCCACTCCTCACGGGATTCGGGAGCCACCGGGTCACCGGTAACCTCCACCAGGTAGTGGGCGAGACGCGCGGCATCGAGGTCGTCAAAGGTGCTGCCCGACACCGGCAGGGACTCCGCATGGAAAAGGCCGCCGCTCTCGAAGAGCCTCGCTTGCTGCTCGCGCGTGGCCAGGCGGGACGTTGTGCCGTCGTCCTCGACGCCGAGGAGCACCCTGCCTCCCTGGAAGTTGGCCAGGGCAACGATTTCCTTGGCGAGCTGCTCCGGCCGTACGTTATCACGCTTGAACGCGACGCCCGAGCTCTCTCCGTTGGCAATCACCTCAAGCAATTCGCCCTTCAGCATGGGAGCCCTCTTGAGCGGGCGAAGGGGTAGGTCGCGCTCATGTCTTCTCCTGGCCCCTTGGCGGTGGGGTAGCTCCCCGGACGACCAGCTGGAGCTTCAGCCGCCGGCAAACGGAGACCGGGGATCCGGGGCAGGCATCCGGATCCCCGGCGATGGCGGCCGCTCAGGCGGCCGGGATCGACTCCATGGCAGCGAAGCGGGGCTCGTGGAGGGGGAGGAGGATCTGGGCCATGCTTTTGACCCGCAGCATCTGGTCGTAGGCCAGCTTCGGGTCGATGTTGGTGCCGGGCGGGATCACCTCCATCTCCATGGCCCGGATGGCCTTGGGGGGGTCGAGGTTCTCCATGATGACACAAAAGCCGGTGATGGCAGCAATGCCGGCCGTGGTCTCCACCAGGACGGTGAGGCCCCCCGGGGTGTGGGCCGGGGTGTGCACCACCCGGATGCCGGGCTGAATCTCCTGGTCCTCTTTGATATGGATGAAGCGGCCGGCCTGGTCCAGCTCTTCGATGAATTCGGCCATGTAGCGGAAGTCCAGGGGATGGGGGTTGTAGGCGGTGGCCAGCTCCAGCTCGTGGGCGTAGAAGACCGCCTTGCCGCATTTGAAGTCGTTCTCGCAGTGGTCGTTGTGGAGATGGGTGTGGATGACGATGTCGATATCGTCCGGGGTGAGGCCGAAGCGGGCCAGGCCTTCCTCGAAGGTGTAGATCCTGCCGCCGATGGCCTTCTCCCGGTCCGGGGACTGGATCACCCCCATGAGGCCGGTATCCACCAGGATCTTCTTGTCACCCCCTTCCAGGTACCAGCTGTAGATGGGGATGGTGTACTCCTTGCCGTAGTCGTGCTGCAGGGTCATCATGCCCTTGTCAAAGATCTTGGTGCCAACGACGATGGGATGGATGATGTAGGTGCTCATTTGGCGCTCCTTAAAGGGTTGGAGTGGAGGGTTGGTCAGGGCGCAGCCGGTGGCTGCGGAGTCAGACGCCGGTAGGTATGGTTGCAGTACGGATCCCCCTTGCCGATCTCCCGGGTCCTGGCGAAGACCCATTTGTCCTGGTTGTCCTGGGCGAATTCCCAGTCCCCCTGGCAGACATGCCGGTTGAGCTCGGGAACGCCGGCCAGGGACAGAAGCTCGCAGAATGGGCAGTTCCAGATGGCGAGCTCCAGGGTGTCGTCGTTGTCCTGCCGGACCTCGAAGTCATAGAGGGGCTGCCAGAGCCAGAAGCGGGCCTTGGCGCCGGCGACGAGGCGAGGGAATTCCTCCGGCCGCTCGATACGGGGCAGGATGATCGCCAGGAAGGCCTTGGCCAGGGCGGTGCCATACGGGCCGCACAGGGCCACGGCCCGTTCCTTGCCCACCAGGAAGCGGCCGATCTGGACGAAGAGGATGAAGGGGCCGACGGCGAGCCCGGCCACGGCATAGCGGAAGAGCTTCTTCATGATCGGTCCTCCTTTTGTTGCTCCGCCGCCCCGGCCTCCCCATGAGGCGACGCCACGCCGTGGCCTTGCAGAGGCGTAGGATGCGTGGAGGCGACAGCCGCAACCCATCAGTCGGCCGGGGCTGCAGGCCTTTTCCAAGCCTCGCGCAAGCGAGAGCAGCCCCGGGTAGCCGGGGGATTCATCCCCCGGCGGTGCGGGCCGGCCGGCTCAGTCGGTGACGGGCTGGCCGCCTCGTCCATCGGAGGCAAAGGCCGGCTGGCCGGTGCGGCGGGCATGGCATACTCTTGCGCTGCGGCGGCGCCGGAGGGGCGCCGGCCACGGGCACCAGGGTACCACGATCGCCTGCCGCCGGCCAAGGATCAGGCCGGCAGCGCAGTCCCGGCTTGCTTTCCGGCTGCGGAATGCGGGATGGTAGAGACGACGGCGTCTGGCGCGGCGCGGGCGTCGCCGGATCCCTGCAGGTGTCCCTGAGCTGAGGAGGGGGAGGATGCTGGAGCTGTTCTGGCTGGGCGGCTGGATCATGTGGCCGATCCTGGCCTGTTCCCTGGTTGGCACCACCATCTTCTTTGAGCGCTTTGGCCGGCTGCGGGCGGCCCGTATCCGGGAGCACACTGTACGGGCGGTCTGCCATCTGGTGGCCGACCGCGCGCCGGAGCGGGCCGTCTCTCTGCTGGACAGTCAGGACCACCCGGAAGGGCCCTGCGAGCGGCTGCTCCGGGAGGCGCTCGCCCTGGGCGCCGCCGACCGCGAGACCCTGGAGACCATCCTCGCCCACGGCGTTGACCGGGAGATCAAGCTTCTGACCCGTCACTTCGGCACTCTGACTCTCCTGAGCAGCCTGGCGCCGCTCCTTGGCTTTCTCGGCACCGTCACCGGCATGATCCAGGCCTTTCAGGTGCTGCAGAACATGGGTGGCCGGGTGAATGCCGCGGTGCTGGCCGGCGGCATCTGGGAGGCCATGCTCACCACCGCCTTCGGCCTCATGGTGGCCATCCCCCTGGTGCTCATGGTGAGCTTTCTCGAGAGCAGGCTGCGGGGGGTGCAGATCGGCCTGGAAGAGGTGGCCGTGGCCTATCTCAA
Source organism: Thermodesulfobacteriota bacterium (assembly GCA_040755095.1). Taxonomy (NCBI): domain Bacteria; kingdom Pseudomonadati; phylum Thermodesulfobacteriota; species Thermodesulfobacteriota bacterium. Next base: position 7,892 of record JBFMBH010000101.1, on the reverse strand, counting down.
GGCCTGGGCGGCCGGCCGCCGCGAGCGGCCGGCCCGCGGCCCTGGCGGGAACGACGAGGATCCTCCGGAGGCGCAGCCATGATGCGCTTTCCCCCGCGGCGGGTGCGGCAGCCGACCCTGACCTTCGTCTCCATGACCGATCTCATCTTTTTGCTCCTCATCTTCTTCCTGCTCACCAGCTCGTTCGTCACCCAGGAAGGCATCGACGTGCGGCTGCCCCAGGTGACCGCGGCGCCGGCGGAGATCTCCGTCGAGCAGCTGGTGGTTCTGTCCATCGATCGGGCCGGCCAGATCTTCCTGGAGAGCCAGCCGGTGGCCGACGACCGCCTGGCGGGCATCCTTGCCGGCCGGCTGGCCCTGAAAGACACCCGCACCGTGCTGGTCCGGGCCGACCAGGGCGTGGTCTACCACCGGGTGGTGGCAGCCATGGACCTCGCCCGCCGGGCCGGCGCCGACCAGCTGCTCCTGGCCACCGAGCGCCGGGCCGCTTCCGGTCCCTGAGCCGTGCCGGCATCGGTGGCAATCAGGCTTTTTCCCACCGGTATTCCTCCCCGATCTTTTTGTTTGACTTCCCGTTGGCCGGATGATACGCGAAGAAACAGACGGACACCGTACCTGATTCCCCCCCTCCCTCGACAAGCCTATCGCGTCCAATCGCTCCGCTAGGGTTCCTGGCGAGCCCGGCGGCAGCGATCTTCCCATAGCGAGCCAGCGCTCCAGGGGTCACCCGGGACTGCTGGTGGTGCCCATCTTCTTCTGGCTCTGGGCCAGGGTGCCGGACAGGAGTCCGGCCACAGCGCTCCCTTGGGCAACTGAAAACGATCGTGCAGGAGGCCCGGCGTGCCCCGCTTGCTCGGCCAGCCTCACCCCTTCCCGCTCTCCCGCGGCCCGTTTCTGGCGGCCGCCGGGGCGGTGGCGGTCTGTCTCCTGCTCCTGCCGCTTTTCCTGCCGGCCGACGGCCATGGCGGCGTGTCCCGCGCCTCGGCCGTCACCACGGCCATCCTCGATTTCGAGCCGCAGATCGCGGTGCAAACCCTGACCCCCACTGTCTTCATGCGGCAAAGCGGCGCCGGCGACATCGAAGGCAACCTGGAGTTCGAGGTGGAGGCCAACACCTCTTCCGTCAGCATGATGGTGGAGGCCACCGGGCTCCACTTCAGCCGGGATCTTGAGGGCCGGGAGGTGGCGCCCATCCCGCTGCGCCGGGAGGCGGGCGTCGGGATTGAGGCACCGGAGGCGTCCTTGGGCGGCGGTCGGGTCAGCTTCGAGGGGCCGGGCGATCCCATCGACAGCCTGCCGTCCGACAAGACCGAGGCCATGCTCTTCCAGGGTCGGACGCCTTACCGCTTCAGCAGCCGGGTCCTGGTGACGGTGCTCTGGGACCAGGACGAGCCGGTGAAGCCCGCCGGCCAGTATGTCGGAAGGGTGAAGCTGACCTGCATCGTCGACCCGACCCTGCCGTGAGCGCTGGCCGGGACCAGGGGCCGGCTGTCCCTGGCCCGATCGCCGATGCAGTCAGAATGTTTCGTGGGGGGATCCACGCGAGGGTCAGCAAACAGAAGCTCAACACGGCATTCAACACGAGGGAGGAACAGACATGAAAAAGGTGATCTTCATTGGCCTCCTGGCCCTGACGCCCTTTGTGGCCTCCACCAGCTCTGCCGACACGGAAGGCTCGGCTACGGCCCACGTCTACATGGACGTGGTGGCGAACATCGCCGTGGCTCCCGAGACCCCGGTCGTGGACGCGGGTGACATCCAGATGGGCGACTTCTCCGCGACCTTCCAGTTCCGGATCGATGCCAACACCGAGGCGGTGCAGATGTTCATGGCCGCCTCGGACCTGTGGAAGGGCGATGACCCGCTGGGCACCGCCGTGGCCCCGATTCCCGTCAACCTCAGCGAGGGGGTGGTGTTCGACTGTGACAACGCCAATCCCCTCCAGGGCGCCGGCGACACGGCGGCCTTCACCGCCGCCATGGTGGACATCAACGGCTTCCCGGCCGTGATGTCCGAGCCGATCGCCTTCGAGAGCAGCCAGAACGGGCATTTCAGCCAGTCCTGCCGGCAGGTGGTCACCTGGAGCCAGAACGACCCGGAAAAGCCCATGGGTGAATACAGCGGCAAGGTGCGGCTGACAGCGATGGTTCTCCCATAACACCGGCCCGGCTCCGATCCTCGCGTCCCCCCCGATTGTCTTGAGCCGCCGGCAAGGAGCATCGACCACCGCGAAGCACCCGCAAGGACCGCGGTTGCCCCGCATCCACCCCATCTGGTGCCTGCCATGACCTCGATCCTGCCCTTTTGCAAGCGTCCGGTTGTCCTCGCCGCTCTGGCCTGTCTGCTGGTGGTCTGGGCCGGCGGGCCAGCCCGGGCCGGGGTGTCCATCGCCCCGGCCTTTGTCGAGCTCGATCTTTCGGAGGGCCGGCCATCCGGCCAGTTCACCATCACCAATACCGGCGACAGCGAGGAGCGCTACCGCATCCAGGCGGCCTTCTTCGATTTCTCGCCCAGCGGCGGGCTGCTCTCGGTCCCGGACAGCGACCGCTCCCTGGCGCCGATGCTCAAGTTCAACCCCAAGGAGCTCACCCTGCCCGCCAAGAGCAAGCAGCGGGTGCGCTTCGTGGTGGTGCCCCAGGGACAGCTCCTGGACCAGGAGTACTGGGCGGCCATGGAGCTGGAGGCCCTGGCGACCAACACCGCCCGCACCACCGACGCGGCGGGCCGCACCTTCCGTCTCGAGGTCTCCAGCTCCATCATGGTGCCGATCTATGCCCGTCATGGTCAGGTCAGCTTCCAGTGCGACCTGGAAGACGTCCGGCTGGTGGCCGCGGCGGACAAGGTCAGCCTCGAATCCACGGTCAACAACACCGGCACCGGTCATCTGTTCCTCACCGGCACCTATGAGCTCCTGGCCCCCGGCGGCCAACGGGTGGCGGAAGGCATCCTCGGCAAGGGCTACGTGCTGCCTGGCCGGGTGCGCCGGTTCACCAGTCGCCTGGAGGTCTCCATCCCCAGGGGCGAGTACACCGTCCGGGCGGTCTTCAGTGCGCCCCAGCTGGCGCAGCCCATAGCGCGGGAGCTTCCCGGCCGTTGGTAGCGGCCCGGTCGCCCCTGGCCTTCGGCGGGCCGGCTCTGGTCCTGGCGTGCTGCCTGATCCTGGCAACTGGACCAGGGGGCAGGGCGCAGGAAACGGCCGTCGCGCCGGACAGTGAGGCGGGTGGGGCGCCGCAGCCCCCGGCATCCCTTCCCATCATCGAGACCGAGGTGGTGGCGCTGACCCTCAAAGGGCAGCGGGGCTTTCAGCGGCTCTTCATCCCGGACCTGGACGTCCTGCCCCGTCCGGACGGCCGGCGCTCCCTGCCCCTCATACGCCTCCTGGCCGCCATGGGGATTGCGGTCACCCGGGAGGGCGGGCAGCTTTCCTTCCGAATGGACGGCGGGCCGCCACAGCTGGTGGACGGCCGGCGGCAGTGCGTGGCCACCGCGGCCGGCCCTCGGCCGGTGGAGCTGGTGGCCGGGGTGTCGGATCTCACCCGCCAGGAGGAGTGGTTCCTGCCGGCGGACGAGATCGAGGCCCTGCTCGGCATCAGCCTGGCCTGGGATGACGGGGCCTACGCCTTTGTCGCCGCAACCGCGCACTCCCTGCCCATCTGGCAGCTGGCGGCGCGGCCCTCGCTCCTGGCGGTGGCAGCTGCCGAGATCCGGGAGGAGCTGCCGGAAAGGCTGCCCCCCGCCAGCCCGCCCCCCACCGCCTGGAGCCTCGATATGCTGGAGCTGCGCGGCCGGGCCAGGGCCCTGGCGGTGAACCGGGATGCGCCCCGGGAGCTGGCCCTGGACAGCCTGGAGCAGAGCCTCTGGGGGGCGGCCGGCAGCGGGCGCTACAAGCTGCGCTTCTCCGAGACGCCGGTCACCTGGCGGGAAGGGGAGGGCCTGGATGACGGCCACGACGCCTTTGTCCGCATGGACTGGGCGGAGTGGGGGGACGCCTCCGCGAGCGGCGCAGTCAGGGCCGGGGATTCCCTGTTCGGCATCAGCGAGCTGACGTTCCCGACCTTGCGCCTCTTCGGCATGCAGGGCAGCCGGCTCGCCCAGCTGGGTCCGCGGCCGGTGCGCTGGCGGGGGCCGCAGGCTGCCGGCCGCACGGCCTTGCTGCGTCCCCATGTGGTGGAAGAGCTGGTGCCGGTAGGCTCCCGGGTGGCGCTCGAGGTCAATGGCCAGACCGTGGACAGCGACCTCGTAGCGGCCAGTCTGCCTGGCCTGCCCGGTACTGGCCTGTACCGGTTCGAGGAGGTGCAACTGACCCCGGGCAGCCTCAACCAGATCCGGCTCCGGATCATCGATGCCAATGGCATCGAGACCGTGATCGAACGGCAGGTGCTGGGCAGCTCCGCCATGCTGCCCGCCCAGGGCCTGGCCATGGTGGCCGGGGCAGGCAGCAGCCGCACCCCGGCCGACTGGCACAGCCGGGGCCTGGCCGGCGGTGGTCGCCTCCTCTACGGGCTCCACGAGCGGCTGACGGTGGGCCTGGCGGCTGCCGGCCAGAGCGGTTTCTGGAAGCCGGTCACCCTGACCGGCACCGGTGCCGAGGAGCGGCAGTATCCCAAGGCCAGCCGCCACGCTGGCGGTCAGCTCATCGCCCAGCCCGCCGACTGGACCATGCTGGCCGCCGAGCTGTCTATCGTGGAGAGCGAAGCCGACCCGGCCGGCGGCCGGGCCAAAGATGTCGGCCTCAAGACCGATCTGGCCCTCTGCCCCTGGGAGGAGGCCACCTTCTCCGGTCTCTACTTCCGCTATGGCCCCGACTTCTTCGACGGCCAGCACCGGAGCCTCTTCGACCGGGAGGGCTTCGATCTCACCGCTGCCGTCCGCCCGTCGCCCTGGTGGGAGGGGGAGGCGGCCTGGGCCCAGGCCTGGAACAACCTGGATGGCGCCCGGGCCGAAACCCTTTCGGTGGACCTGCAGCGGGCCGCGGTGAAGTCCCGAGCCTTGCCCCGTTCCACCGTGGCCCTGGCCATCGAGCGGCTGCATCCCAGCTGGGGGGAGCGGGACAGAAGCCTCGTTTCTGTGGATCTGGCGAGTGCCCCAGTCCAGGACCTCTCCCTGAAGGCGTTCCATGCCTGGGGCGACGACCTGCTGCTGGACGAGCATCCGGACTTTCTGGATCCTTTGCGCCTGCCCGGATTCGCCCTTTCCCAGTCCCGGTACACCACCCTGTCCCTGTCCCGTTACCTGCCCGGGATGGGCACCCTGGCCGCCAGCTACTGGGACACCGGCCTTCGGGAGCGGGCCTCGGTCATCCATACCACCGGCTCGTTTTTCGGCCTGCCCATCGCCAGCCGGACCGAGATCGGCTACGAGCTGGATCGGGACCAGGTCTTCTTCGAGAACCGGAGCGAGTATCCCCTGGACGCCACCGGCCGTTCCCGGCTGGGGCTCCGGGCCCGCTTCCAGGAGAACGCCTGGGTGGTGGAGATCTTTGTCAACCTCCAGCGCCTGCTCGCCCGGCAAGAGGGCCGGCTCCGGGACGTCACCGCCCGCCGCCTCAACCCGGAGCAGAGCCTCATTGCCGGCCAGGTCTTCGTGGACGCCAACGCTGATGCCCTGCCGGATCCGGGCGAGCAGGGGATTTCGGGTATCAAGCTCTTCCTCAACGACCGGGCGTCGGTCACGAGCGACGAGGCCGGCCTTTTCCTGTTCCAGCCGCCGGCCAACCTCCGCCAGGCCCGGGTGACCCTGGACGCGGATACGGTGCCCGCCACCTTTGCGGTGGTGAACGGCAGCCAGCTGGCCCAGGTGGAGCCGGGCCGCACCACCCGGGTCCTCCTGGCCGTCACCCCGGTGCATGTGGTGGAAGGCCTGGTGCAGAGCCAGGCGCCGGCGGACCCCGAGCCAGCGCCCCTGGCCGGGGTGCGGGTGCAAGCCGCCGCCGTTCCCGGCGAAGCCACCGCCGCCGAGTCGGTGACCGCCAGCGACGGCAGCTACTTCCTCCAGGGCCTGCGGCCGGGTCGTTACCGGATCGCCCTTGACCCGAGCACGCTGCCGCCCGGACTCTCGTGGGACGAGGCGGCGCAGGAGGTGGTGATCCCGCCCACCCAAGCCCCCCAGGAAAGGCAGCTGGCCCCCTTCGTCGCGAAGCCGGCAACCGGCGCTGCTTCTGCACCCTGAGACGCCGGAAGGCAGAAACAGTGGTTGGCTGGTCTCGCCTTGATTGACAACCGCGGGGCACACCGCTAACCTGCTCCGGCAGATCAGCCGCGCCCGGCCGCCCCACCTGCTGCCAGCCCTTCCGAGGAGATGCCCCATGGAGCCCATGATCCGACAGCTGGTGCTCAAGCGATTCCGCAGCATCCCGGCGGAGCGCATCCGCAAGCTCGTCGCCGCCTTCGGCATGCTGTTGGCAGCATCTGATGATGGTGCCCCTCGGGCTCTGCGCCGGGGCGGTCGCCTGGGCCTGGTGGTCCTTTGGCGGCAGCCATGAGGACGGGCTTGGCTGGTGGGATCTCCCCTGGCTGCTGGCCCTGCTGCTCCTGCCCGGAGGGCTGTGGCGGAGGCGCTGGTCCGATGGGGTCACCGAGCCGGGCGCGCCTGCGGACGGGGCGAGCCCCCGCCGGTGAGATGAGCCGAGCCGCCACGGCGCGGGCGCCAGGGACGTGCCGGGAGCAGCGCATGGGGGGTGTGGCAATGGGCCGGGCGATTCTGGCCATTCTGGCCTTCGGGGCCACGGCGCTCGTGACCCCCTGTCCGGGCTGGGCCGGCTTCTTCTGGCCGTCCCTGCCGTATGCCGGCCCCTTTGCCGGCGAGGTGCGGGACAGGGAGACGGGGCAGCCGATTGCCGGCGCCCAGCTTCTGGCCCATTGGAGCTGCGCCGATCTGCCGATTCCACATGCGCCCGGGGAGTTTCATGTCTACGCCGAGGCGATGACCGGCGAGGCGGGGGCCTTCCGCATCGAGCAGGCGACCCACCGCGGCGGTCTTGCCGGCTGTTCGTTCGCCTTGACCTGCCGGGCCAGGGGCTACATCACGGTCACCCTGATCGGCGATCCGGAAGAGCGGGAGCTGCCGCCCTCCACCCAGGCCTGGCCATTTGTGGAGACCCGGGTGCAAGGGAGCATCCCCGGCCGGCTCGACCTCCGGATGAAGCCGGCCCTGCCGGTCCTCATCCCGGCCCTGGCATCGGAGAACGATCAGTACCGGCAGGTGGCGGCGGAGGAGCTGGGGGGGATCGGGCAGGAGGCCCTGCCCGCCGTGCCTGCGCTGGCCAAGGCCGCGGCCGATCGCCAGCCCGAGGTCCGCCGGGCGGCGGTGGCGGCCCTGGGCCAGATCGCCGCCGCGGATCCCACCGTGATTGCCGTTCTCAAGACGGCGCTGGTCGATCCGGACCCGGCGACCCGGGAGTGCGGCCTGCGGGCCCTGCAGGCCGGCGGCCCGGCGGCCTCCCCGGCGTTGCCGGCGCTGGTGGCCGCGGTGCACGATGAGGATCCGGTGGTGCGCCGCCGTGTCCCGGCGGCACTGGCGGCGGTGGCCCCGGCGGACCGCCAAACGGTCACCGCTCTGGTGGAAGCCTTGGCGGATACGGATTCCCGGACTCGCCGTGAGGCCGGCTTTGCCCTGGCGCATCTGGGGGATGCCAGCCTGCCGCTCCTGCTCGAATTCCTGTGTCATGAGGACCCGGAGGTGCGCCGGACCATCGGCCGGATCGTCAGCTCCCGGGATCAGGCCGGGCTCCGGGAAGCGGTCCGGACCGGCGAGCCGGCAGCGCGGCTGGCCGCGGTCCGGCAGCTGGGGTGTCTGGCCGGGGAGCGGCGGGAGGCGCTCCCGGCCCTGGTGGATCTTCTGGCCGACGAGCAGGCACAAATCCAGGAGGCGGCGGTGGTCGCCCTGGTCGGCCT
>JBFMBH010000100.1 GCA_040755095.1 Thermodesulfobacteriota bacterium | reverse complement strand
CCCTGGCAGCACTTGCCTCGGCAACTTCCCTGGCTTGACGGTGTCACCCTCAACCTCCATTTCGCCTGAATCACCTGGCGGATGTTATGCCGCTGTGACGGTGATAGGGGGCGCGAAAATCGGTGTTGATCGATCTGCCGGACGCGGCGGCAGAAGCACACCAGGCACGGTCCCCGGGGAGGGCTCAAGCCCACCGTGCTGCGTGTGCCCAGAGTCTTAGCAAAGGTGATGCCAGGTTTGCATCTCAGGACGGAGGAGGCTGGCGGGGGAGGGCGATCCGGCAGGGTGGGAGCTGGGAACAGTTCTTATTGTTGGCCGCAAGATCAGCGGGTTGCCCCCCCGCGCCAGCAGCGCGGGGGGGCACAGAGCGGGGAGGGGGCGATCGATCCCGAGCTGGCTGGGGTGAAAAATTCCTGGCCTGGGGGGGAAAAAGATTTCACGTCCCGGGGCTGGTGCCGGCCGGCCGGGCGGTGCCGCTGTTGGCCCGGATGAAGACGTCCATCTGCTGGCCGACCAGGATGGGCAGGTCCTCCCGGTGGAAGGCGTAGAGCACCTGGAGCACCCGGGTATCCACCCGCTCGGCGCTGTCGCCGGTGAGCGACCGCTTGGGCACCACATAGGGCTCGAAGCGGACAAAGCTCAGATCGACCCGGACCGCGGGATTGCCGCGCAGGGTCGCCTGGGCTGCCCCGCCCGGCTCGATACGCCAGGCATCGTTTTCGTCCACATCCACCCGGACGTGCAGGGGGGCGGTGGCGCCCAGCAGCAGGAGGGGAGCGCTGCCTGCCCCGGCGATGGCGAGCTCCCCAGGGTGGACCTTCACCTGGAGGACCTCGCCGTCGAGGGGCGAGGTTACCGTGGCGCGCTCAAGATCGGTGCGGATGGCCTCCACCCGGGCCAGGGTCACCGCCAGCTCCTGCTCGGCCACAGCGACATCCTGGGTCCAGGCTCCGGCCTTGAGCCGGGCCAGGTCTGCCACGGCGCTCTCGTAACGGGCCTTGGCCGTCCGGGCGCTGGCGCGGAAGCGCTCCAGCTCGTCCAGGGAGTAGGCCTGCTGGGCCCCGGCCTTGTTGCGGAAGGCCAGTTGGCGCTCGGCGTCCTCCTGGAGCGCGGCCAGCTCCCGCACCCGGGCCTCCAGGGCCGGGAGGTCCTCGGGCCGTGGCTCGGCCTTGAGCCGGGCGAGCCGTGCCCGGGCCAGGCCGGCCTCCCCTTCGCTGACGGCCAGCCTGGCCTTGAGCTCGCGGTCATCAAGCCGGAAGAGGGGCTGCCCCTGCCGCACCGGATCGCCGGCCTGCACCAGCACGGCGCTGACCAGCCCGGTAAGGGGCGTGCCCACGGCGATGTTCTCGCTGCTGGCTTCCACAATCCCGGCGCCAGCCACGAAATGCTCGTAGGGTGGGGTGGCTGGCGTCACCACCGGCGGGGCGAAGGGCTGCGGCTTGTTGCCGAGCGCCACCATGTGCAAGGCGAAGAGGAAGCCGAGGGCGGCCAGGACAGCCAGGCCATACGTGCGGAAGATCACAGGACCTCCTCGCCGCCGGCGACGGCGGTGACACCGAGCACCCGGCCGTCGCTCATCCGGGCGATGCGATGGGCATACGCGAAGATGCGGTCGTCGTGGGTGACGATGATGAGGGAGCGCTCGCGGCCCACGGCCACGGCGCGCAGCACCTCCATCACCCGGGCGCCGGTCTCGTGATCAAGGGCGCTTGTCGGCTCGTCGCAGACGATGAGGCGGGGCTGGTGGACAATGGCCCGGGCGATGGCCACCCGTTGCGCCTGCCCGCCGGAGAGCTCCCCGGGATAGGCCCTGGCGCGATCACCGACGCCGACCGCCTCCAGGGCCTGCTGCGCGGTCACCAGGGCGGCGCGGCGCTCCCGGCCCAGGATGAGCAGCGGCACCGCCACGTTCTCCGCCGCGGTCAAGGTCGGGATGAGGTTGTAGGTCTGGAAGACGAAGCCGATGTTCTCGCCCCGGAAGCGGGTGCGCTCCGCCTCCTTCATCCGGCGGAAGTCCTGGCCCAGCACCGTGCACGCCCCGCCATCCCGGTCGAGGATGCCGGCGATGACCGAGATGAGGGTGGTCTTGCCGCAGCCTGATGGTCCCACCAGCATGAGGATCTCGCCGCGGTGCACGGTCACTGTGATGCTGCGCAGGGCGACCACCCGACTCTCGCCGTGGCCATAGGCCTTGCTCACCTCGAGGCAGTCAACCGCAATGCTGCCGGCGCTGTTCATGGTCAGCTCCGGAACACCACGGCGGGCTCGAGCTTCATCACCCGCCGGATGCTGACCACCGCTGAGAGCACGGTGATGAGCACCACCGCGCCGGCGCTGACCACCAGCACCTCGCCCAGCAGCCGGAAGGCGAGCTCGCTCCGCCGGGAGAGGTAGCCGAACAGCGAGGCAGCCCCCACCCCCATCCCGTACCCGACATGGGCGACGATGAGGGCCTGGAGCACGATCATCCTCACCAGCATGGCGTTGGACGCGCCCATGGCCTTGAGCGCCCCGAAGTAGCGCAGGTTGTCCTGGGTGAAGCTGTAGAAGACCTGGCCCACGATGGCGGTGCCGACAAAGAAGGCCAGAAGCACCGCGGTGCCGAAGTTGATGGGGATGCCGGTGTAGCGCAGAAAGTACCCCACGGTCAGCTGCTGGAAGGCCTCCCGGCTGCGCGCCGCCAGGCCGGTGGCCGCCTCGATCCGCTCCGCCAGCTCGGCCACGGCCTGTCCTGACTCGGCCTTGACCAGGATGAAGGAGAGCAGCTTCCGCTCCCGGGGGGCAAACGTGGTGGCTCGGGAGTAGGTGGTGTAGATCACCGGCTGGGACTGGAAGGTGCGGGAGACCTGGCAGATCCCCACCACCACCGCCCGGTGGTCGTTCAGCTCCAGGGTATCCCCGACCCGAAGCGGCACCGGCGGCTCCCCGGGCGCCGGCGACTCTCGCGCCAACCGGCCGAAGGCGCCCACCACGTCGACAATGACCCCGTCGCTGCGGCGGAGATCGGCAAGGCTCCCCTCCAGCATCTTCGCGGGTCCTCCTGTCAGGGTGGCGTCATCCACGCCGAACACGTTGCAGTTCTGGAAGCGGCCGTTGGCCAGGCGCGCCTTGATCAGTCCCTTGTAGAAGGGCATGGCCCATTCCACGCCCGCGACGCTGCGTACCCGCTGCAGGTAGGTATCGCGCAGGGGCTTCACATCGTCGATGTACTGGACCAAAGGATCCATGACCCAGAGGTCGGGCTGGGTGGTATCCGCAATGAGGCCGAAGGTGCGGCTCATGATGCCCACGAAGATGGAGGCCTGCTGGGTGATGACCATGGAAGCGAAGGTGATGCCGAAGACCAGGCCCAGGTATTTGCCCCGGTCACCGAACAGCATCCTGAGCGCGACATAGTCCATGGAGCCATCCCTTGGCTGGAGTCAGAGAAGCGAGCGGCCGGGGGCGCTGCGGTCAGCCGCGTGCAGCCATGGCCCGGCGTGGCCTCGTCTTTCGCGGTGGTCCATGCTACCGTAGCGACGGGCGCAGCACCAGTCTTCCTTCCCCGGCGACCAGGCGACCGGCAACCGCTGGCCCTGCCTGGCAGCCCTGTTCCTGCAAGGAGAACGCCCATGCAGCGTGCCATTGGCCTGGTCATCAGCATCCTGGCGCTCTCGTGCTGGGGGGGCGCCCCCAGGGCGCACGCCGGCACGACCCCTTTGCTCCGGGCCGAGCAGCGGCTGGCGCTGGACGATGACGCGGTCACGGTGCAGCGCCCCCAGGGCTACCGGCTGGAGCTTCTGACCAGTCGCCTCCAGGAGCCGCGGCTCATGACCTTCGGCCCTGGCGGGGAGCTCTTCATCGGCTCCAAATCCGGTGCCGTCTACCGGCTGCCACCCCCCTACACCGAGCCCCAGGTGCTGATGCGCCTGTCCGGCTATCCCCATGCCGTGGCGCTCCGCAAGGACGAGATCCTCATCGCCCGCACCGGCGGCCTCTACCGGGCACCGTACCAGCCAGGGCAGACCCGGGTGGATCCGGAAGCGGTCCGGCTTCTTGCCCCTCTCCCCGGCGGCGGCGGGCACAGCAGCCGTACGGTGGCCGTCGGCCCGGACGGCCGGGTCTACCTCGGCCTCGGCATCCAGGGGAACTGCAGCGACCAGTATCTGGGGGAGGGGTATCCCTCCGGCGAGCGCCGGGGCGGCATCCTGGTGCTCCGGGAGGAAGGGGGGGAGCCGCGCTGGGAGACGTACGGCGCCGGTCTCCGGAACCCGGTGGGCTTCGCCTGGCAGCCGGAGACCGGCGTGCTCTTTGCCAGCAACAACGGCCCGGACCATTGGGGCTTCGACCAGCCGCCGGAGTATTTCAGCCGCATCGCCCCGGGCTCCTTCCATGGCATGCCCTGGTTCCAGTACGACGGCCGGACCCTCCGGCGGGATGACTGTATCCTCCGCCCGCCGCCCCGGCCCCAGGCCGAGGTCACGGTGCCCGAGGCCGTCTTCCCGGCCCGGAGCGCGCCCATGGCGGTGGCCTTTGTGCCGGCCGGGGCACCGGACCGCGACCTGGCGGGCGACGCCATCGTCGCCCTGCACGGCTCCTGGGCCACCCGGCCCAGCGGCGGCTTCTGGGGTGATCCGGCCAGCCGCCGGCACCCCAAGCTGGTGGTGGTGCGCTTCGAGGACGGCGAGGCCCGGCGGGTGGACGATCTGGTCACCGGCTTCCAGCAGGAGGACGGCTCCCGCTGGGCCCGGCCGGTGGGACTGGCCGTGGCCCCGGACGGAGCCATCTACTTCACCAGTGACAGCGGCACCGAAGGGCTCTTCCGCCTGCGGCCGGCGGTGGCCGAGTAGCCCCAAGTCGTGAGCCGGAGAGGAGGAAGGGGAGGGGATCAGGATCGACCCGGATGTTCCCGGCGGGATCCGTGCTCGGCCGCCCGGGCACTGGCACGCGGGGATGATGGCTATGTCCGTCTTCCGGGTTATTGGAACAGATCGGTGTCCACGAATTCGGCCTGGACCAGGGACCAGAAGTCCACCGCCAGGCCGGCCAGCACATAGGCGTAGGGCAGCCAGCCGTAGCCGCCCTCGCCCCAGCCCCGGCCCCAGGAGTTGCGGATGCAGATCGCTCCGGTCTCGGCGCCGATCTTCTTCTTGTCGTCGTAGCCCACCGCCACCACGGCATGGCCCCCCTCCACAGCATCCCCCGGCACGGGGAAGGGGATCTCGCCCTTGCCGTCGCCGGCGGCCGGGATGGAGCTGTAAACCGTGAAGCCGAACATGGCCGGCAGACCGGCAGCCAGCCCGGCCTTGAGGATGGCCAGGGTCTTGTCCGTGGACTGACCCGGCGGGTCCAGGCGGTAGTACTTGATGGCCTGGTAGCTCTGGCCGAAGGCGTAGCAGAAGGCCGGAGGCTCGGTGTCGAAGCGGGGGATGTCGTAAGGCCAGTAGCTCTCCGGCGGCACGCCGAAGAGGACCATCGCCTTCATGGTGGCCCGCAGATAGGCCCCCTGGTCGCCGGTCCAGCCCAGAAGGCTGCGGGTGGTCTTGTAGAGGAAGAGGCGGGAGCCGTCGAGGTGCTTGCCGAAGGCCCGGCGCTGGAAGTACTCCAGGAGGCCGACGCCGGCGTTGGCGGTGCAGGAGCCCAGCTGCCCCTGATCCTCGATCGCCGAGCACCAGGCCCGGAGGTCCACCGCCGCCGGTTTCTTGGCTTGCCCCTGGAACGCCTTGGACTGGCTGCGGATGCCGTCGATGGCCGCCGATTCCGGGGTCAGATCCCGGAAGTCCGGGAGGTCCCTTTCCCAACCCATACCGTGCATGATTGCCATGGCCGTTTCCTCCTTCAGGTCCCTTGTTGTTGTTCGGTTGACCGGCGACCCCCGGCCTGCCCGGGGCGGCACGCCATGCGCCCTTGTCGCACAAGAGCGGAGAGGGTGTCAATACACCAGCTTGAGAGGAGGCCCAAAGGCTGGCAAGGGAGAACAGGCTGCGGGTAGAGCCCTGGCACCTTTCCCCAAACTCTGTAGCCAGAACATTGGCTGGATACCAGGCCAAGACGATGCCGCCGGGGCGGGCTCAGTCGCTGCCGCAGGCGCGGCCCTTCAGGTTGAAGAACAGGCGCAGGCCCTGGCGCACCGGCGCTGAGAAGAGCTTCTGGGCCAGCACCCTCCCCGCCAGGCGCTTGTTGATCTCGCCCAGGGTGGGGTAGGGGTGGACGCTGCCGGCCAGGGTGGCAAGGCTCAGGCCGCCGCCTGCGACCGCCACCCATTCGTTGAGCAGCTCGCCGGCATGGGGGCCCAGGATCTGGACGCCCAAGGGGCGCCGCCGGCGGTCGAGGAGGACCTTGAGGCGGCCGTGGGGCGAGCCTTCCGCCTGGGCCCGGTCGTTGGCGGCGAAATCCTCCACGACCAGCCGGTAGTCGAGGCCGGCCTCCTGGGCCTGGCGCTCGGTGAGGCCCAGGCCGGCCAGCTCCGGGTCGGTGTAGGTGCAGTGGGGCAGCCAGCGGTAGTCGGCCTTCCGGGGCAGGCGGAAGATGGCGTTGGCGACCACAATGCCACCCTCGTAGCCGGCGGCATGGGTGAACTGGTGGTGGCCCAGGACATCGCCCGCCGCGAAGATGTGCTTCCGGGCAGTGCGCAGGCGGGCGTCCACCGGGATGCCCCGGCTGTCCGCCGGGATGCCCAGCCGGGCCAGGCCCAGGCCCACGCGGTTGGTGAGAAAGGGGGTGCTGGCCAGACCCGGGAGGTCGGGGATGGCGGGCGCCGAGCCGGTGGCGATGGCCCAGAAGCGGGCCGCAAGGCGGCGGCCGGCCAGCTCCACCGTGTGCTCGTCGGCAAAGACCGGCTGCCCGCGACGAGGACCCGGACGCCCAGGGAGCAGAAGCGCTCTTGCGAATCGTGGACCTGGATGGCGGCGATCACGTCCCGGATGCGGCGGCCGACGGCGGCAAAATCCACCGGCGGCCGCGCCACGGCCGGCAGACCGAAGCGGGGTCCCTGACCCATGAGGTGGTAGACGCCGGCGGTGCGGATCAGGGTCTTCGACGGCACGCAGCCGTGGTGCAGGCAGTCACCGCCCAGGGCGGGCTCCCGCTCGATGAGGAGGGTGCGGGCGCCCAGCTGGGCGGCGCCGGCGGCGATGGTCAGGCCAGCGGCCCCGCCGCCGATGATGCCGAGGTCAAAGTCCGGGCCGGCCATGGGAATCCTGCCGGCAGGCCTATTTGGTCGCCAGCTGCTGGCACTCGGTGAAGACCTTGTAGGTCTGCTCGTGCTCGCTGATGGCCTTCTTCAGGATCTGGCTGATGGCCTTGAGATCCTGCGGGCTCATGATGAAGTCCACGGACAGACCGAAGGCGTGGATGGAGTCGAAGGTGGGGAAACGGCTGGTGATGAGGCCGACGATCATCTCCCGCCGCACGCTCATCGGCATGGCCTGCAACAGCTCCAGGGTGGGGTTGCGGCCGTTCCGCGGATCGAAGCCCTCGTCCAGGAGCACCAGGCCGAAGCGGTTGAAGCGCAGCAGGTTGTCGAAGCGCTCGAAGTTGTCTGCCGGCACGGCGCGGAAGCCGAGCTGGCTGACCGCCGCCAGGATGGTCTGGTTGCGGTCCTCGCTGCCGGCCAGGCACAGGAGGGCCAGCTCCACATCGTCGCCGAAGAGCTCCGGCTCCTCGGCCGGCGCCGGCACGGCCACCCGGGTGTCGACCACGATCTTCTCGTGGCACTTGGGACAGGGCAGGGCGACAACCGTGTTCGGCGGCACCTTCTCATCCGGGAGATGGAAGCGGCCGCCACAGGACTTGCACGATACATCCATGACGCGGGGGACCTCCGAAAGGCTGAACAGGAGCGGACACGAAAGGCCGGCCGTCTGGCCATCCTTCCTTGGTTGTTGCACACCGGCCAAGACCCTGGCAAGGGAAAAGGCCGCCGGCCGCACCGGAGCAACGGCCCCGCGAAAAAATCTTGCGAGGGGCGCGGAAAGCCGTTTCAGGGGCCGCGCTCCGGCCCGGTCCGACCCGCCAAATTGGGGTTTGCCCCGGAAGTCGTAGTATGGCAACATGAGAACACGGTTCGGAGGAAAGCCCCATGAGTCTTCTTGAGAAGCGTTTCACGGTCACCGAGATGCGGGACTGCCCCCTGTATGTGAGCGAGGACCAGTTCACGCTGGAGGGCATCGCCTTGGCCCCGCCGGCGGGCAAGCCGGTCTGCCTGTTCCTGTCCCGGGTGATCACCGGCCTGCTCTCCCAGGACCTGGAGGCCGAGGTGGGTGCCGAGACGGTGCCCAGGAAGGAGTTCAACTGCCCGGGCTGCTCCGGCATCATCAAGCTGACGGTGGGTGAGGCCACCCGCTACCAGACCCGGCAGATGCAGATCCTGGCCCAGGCGGCCAAGAAGGAGCAGGCCAGAAAGCTGGGCACCCTGGCCAACCTCTTGTCCACCTTCTCCTTTTTTCAGGCCCTGGAGGAGGAATCCCTGAAGGATATCGTCTCCTGCCTGACCATGAAGGCCTTCGAGCCGGAGGAAACGATCCTCCACATCGGGCACCCGGGCCGCAACCTGTATATTGTAGTCTCCGGCCAGGTGGCGCTCCTGAACAGCCATGATCTCACCTTCGGCTTTCTGTCCCAGGGCGAGATCTTCGGCGAGATGAGCCTCATCAGCGGCCGGCCCATCAGTGCCACGGTCCGGGCGGTGGACGCCGTGAAGGTGCTGGTCCTCTCCGGCAAGGATCTCAGCCATATCCTGGCCCGCCATCCCCATCTGCAGATGGCCTTCACCCGGCTCCTGGTGCAGCGTTTTTCCTCGGCCCTCGCCCAGCGGGACGAGATTGCCAGTGGCATGCAGGGCCGGCTGCTGGAGCTGTCGGCGGCAGAGATTTTGCAAATGCTTCATGACAACACCAAGACCGGGGTGGTGGATCTGGACCTGCCGGCCGGCAAGGCCAAGGTCATCTTCGTGGACGGCGAGGTGGTGTCGGCCCGCTACCGCAGCGACAAGGGCACGGCGGCCTTCTTCGCCATCCTCAAGGAGCGGGACGGCCGCTTCGTCTTCACCCCATCTGTGCCCCTGGAGGACATGCGGCGGCCACCTATCGGCGGCTTCATGAACCTGCTCATGGAGGGGCTGCGGCAGATCGACGAGGAGAACGCCGGCGGCGGCCGCCCGGTCGCCCGGGCAGAGTGAGGAGACGGTTGGCGGCACCCCGCGGCGGCGGGCCACAACGGGGATGCCTGGCCAGGTGTGGGCAAGGGGAGAGAGTGGCATGAACTACGGCATCGTGGATGAGCGGCAGCTCGAAGGGATCGAAGCTGCCTTGAAAGAGGATCTCATTGCCATTGGCGTCGAATGCGTGCTCCTCATCGACACCGCTGGCAACACCGTGGCCAAGTGCGACAACGGCCGCTGCACCTACGACACCTATGCCCTGGCCGCCCTGGCCGCGGGCAACTTCGCCACCGTGGATTCCATGGCCAAGATCGTCGGCGAAAAAGAGTTTTCTCTTCTTTTTCACCGCGGCGAGCGCTCCAGCATCCATTTCAGCAAGGTGACCGATGACCTTCTGCTGATCAGCATGTTCAACCGGGATCTGTCCCTGGGTCTCTTGCGGCTGAAGGTGGCCGCCCTGATCGAGAAGATTCGGGCCCTTTGCGGCCAGCCGGCCGCCAGCGGCTAGCCGCTGGCGCCGCTGCTTTCGGCACGCCACCAGCCTGTCTCGCCGCGCGAGGCGTCAGCCCGCCGAGCGGCTGCCCCTCTGTCCGGAGTCGAGCTCGACAGCGGCACCGGCAGGGGATTCAGAATCAAGAGGAGAGGCCTGCCTTGGCATTCATCAATATCAAGAACAAGGAGGTGCAGGTCAAGATCGTCTACTACGGTCCTGGCCGGGGTGGCAAGACCACCAACCTCGAGTTCATCAACGACAAGTATCGGCATCTGTTGAAGACGGAGATGGTCAGCCTGAAAACCCATGGCGACCGGACGCTGTTCTTCGATTTCCTGCCCTTCGACATCGGCAAGATCAAAGGCTACGAGGTGCGCATCCAGCTCTACACCGTGCCTGGCCAGGTCAAGTACAATGCCACCCGCAAGCTGGTCCTGAAAGGGGTGGACGGGGTGGTGTTCGTAGCCGATGCCCAGGTGGAGCAGCGGGAGAAGAACATCGAATCTCTCAACAACCTGCAGGAGAACCTCGCCTCGTACAACCTGGACATCCTCAAGATCCCCCTGGTGATGCAGTACAACAAGATGGATCTCAAGTCCAGCGGTGTGCCGGTGCTCCCGGTGGAGACCTTGCAGCAGGACCTGAACAGCCGCCTGCGCGCGCCGGCCTTCGAGGCCAGCGCCCTGACTGGTGGCAACGTCATTGCCACCCTCAAGAAGATCATTTCCATGACCTTGGCCGCCATCCAAAAGGAGCTGGTGTAACGGGAGGTAGCCGGTGGCTTCAAAGAAGGGCTCTGTGCAATACGTTGATCTGATGGATCTTTTTGTCCAGGAGGACGAGGAGGATGTCCAGACTGGCGGGGAGCGTATGCACGCCCTCGGCGAGATTGACTCCCCGATCACCGGTCTCAAGCAGGTGGTCCTGTCCATGGACTGGGAGATCACCGACCAGGTCATGGACCGGTTCGACCGGGAGGTGCTGCATCTGGAGCGGCTCTGGCAGGACCAGCGGCTGCTCCTGGCCTTCCTGCGCATCCTGCGGGCCCTGGGCAAGCACGTCGCCACCCACAAGGCCCGGGCCCACCCCGAGGCGATCCGCCTGCTCTACTCGGTCTACAACAGCCTGGAGCGGGTGGTGCTGTCTCCGGGCATGTCCGACCAGCGGAAGAAGGAGCTGGTGCAAGGGGAGCTCGACCGGTACAACGCCCTCAAGGGCCGCCTGGCCGGCGGGCCGGCAGCCGCGGCCCCGCCCCGGCCAGCCACGGCGGCTTCGCCGGCGGGCGCGGCCCTCACCCCGGCCCTGGCCCACCTGGAGCCCGAGCCGGCGGCGGCCATCCTGCGGCCGCAGCCGATCGCGGCGGCGCCGGAGGTGCAGGCCCGGCTGGACGACTTCTTCGGGGTCGAGGCCGGCGCCCAGCCGATATCCGGGGCAGAGGAGGTGGTGGCTCTCGACCTCGGTGCGGCACCGGCCGGGGCGGCGACCGAGGTGGAGCTCCTGCGGATGCCGGAGCCGGAGCGGCCGGCCCCGGACGAGCCCCGGCAGGTGCAGCTGGAGCGGCCGGACCAGGAGGCGGTGGCGGACACCGAGGCCCAGCTCGAGGCGGTGTTCGGCTTCACCCCGGACGCCGAGGCCGAGGTGGTGCGGCTGGAGCTGGAGCCGGCACCGGTGCCGGAGCCTGCCGCCCCCCGGCCAGCGCCGGTTGCTGCTCCGCCTCGGCCGGCCACCGCTGTTCCGTCCCCGCCAACCGTCCAGCCGCCGCCAGCGCCGCCCAGCCCGCCGCCGCCGGCTCCGCCGCCGGTGGACCCCCAGCGGCTGGCGGCTCTGGAGCGGCTGCAGGCCATCGTGGCCGGTCTTGGCCCCGGCGCCGACTTCCGGGAGCTGGCCCGGGCCCTGGTGGCTTGCCAGGCCGGTTGCCGCCAGGAGCCGGCTCTCGGGCTGCTGCTGCAGCTCCTGGCCCGCCTGGCCGGCCTTCTGGATCGGGCCGGTCTGAAGGCGCCGCCGCCGGCCTGGGATCTCGGCCGGGCCCTGGCCGCCGATCTGGTGCTTCTCGGCCGCCAGGCTGCGCCGCCGCCCCCGGAGGCGCTGGCGGCGGTGGTGGGTGCGGTGGGCCGCTACCTGGGGATCGAGAAGGCACTCTTCCAGGCCGTGGCACCGCCCCCTCCGGCGCGGCCGCCGGAGCCCGCCGTGGCGCCGAGAACAGAGGTCGCGGCGCCGGCTGCGGCCGAGCCGGTGCCAGAAACTTTGCCGCCGGCGCCGGCCGCCCAGCCGGAGCTGCCGCCGCCCGCGCCGGCCCCGGCGGCGGTGCCCCCTGCCGAGGCCGCCACGACCGGCTTCGAGAAAACCCAGGTGCTGGAGGAAGCCCCGGCCGGGACGGGGAAGCCGTTATCGCCGCCTTCTCCGCCGGCGCCCGCCACGGGCTGGTGGGCGCGCTTCAGGAAGCGGCTGGGCCGGGACTGAGCCGGGCCCAGGGGAAAAAGACATGCTGCTCTTCTGCGAGGATTGCGGAGCCAAGAACGTGCTGGACGTCGATCCCGCCACCGAGCCGGTGCGGTTTCGCTGCCAGGCTTGCCGGTATCAGAACACCATCTGGCGGCGGGGGAGGGGCCCGGTACCGGGCGCCGCCTTGCCGCCGGCGCCCGCCCCGGCGACCGAGGCGGAGGAGCCGCCGCCCCTGTTGGACCATGACCAGGAGTGATGGCTTACCGTGAAAGACGAACCGCAGAAGGTCCAACAAGGAATTTCGAAGGTTGAAGGGACCGGTATTGACGTTTCGGATCCGTTCTGCCGGTCCCTTCTGCGGTTGGACATTCCTTGTTCGATATTCGATATTCGCTACAGGGAGCACACCACCTGTCCGGTGAGAATGTCCACGACCTGGCCTTGGCTCTTGGACCGGCCAGGGGCCGAGCGGGGTGGGGGCGAGCTGTCGTCGGGTGCCCAGCGCGGCAGGCCGGCCTCGTCGGCCGGCGGCCCTGAGCGGCGCCGGGCCGGGGGCTCAAGGCCCGGGTGGCCGGTGTCGGCCTCAGCAAAGGCCATCATGGTGTGGGTCAGCTTGCCCAGGTCGGCGGCCAGGGAGGCGTCGGTGTCGAGCACCGCCATCCGCGCCCGGGTGAGGATCTCGACACAGGCGAAGAGGTCTTCCAGGCTGGTGAGGTCATAGGGCTGGCTGGCATCTGGCATGGCGGCATCCTCGCAGGTCGTTCCCTTCCCTTCTCCGCGAACCCTGTACACCTCGACATAACAGCAAGAGACGTGCCATCCTGGCACTGGCTGTCTTGCCGCCCGGGGCGGGCTGTCGTGCACCCGCCTTCCTGCCGTTCATCCCGGATGGGCTGAAAATCTTTTGGGGAAGGCGAAGAAGTTGTCGTCCTTGTCACGGGCACAGCCGGCCGGCCTTGGCCCAGGTCTGGCCCTGGCAGCTGCCGAGCAGGCAGGCCTGGGCCAGGTCCCGGCACATGAGGTCCCGGCGGCCCAGGCTGTCCTGGGCATGGGCTCGCCACACATAGCCGTCCGGCTCCCGGGGGGCTGCGGTCACCACCGCCTCGAAGTCGTCCAGGGCGGCAGCATAGTCCTGGCGCAGAAAGGCCAGCCGGCCCCGGAGCACCAGGGCCGGCCGGTAGGCGGGGTCCTGGCGGAGGGCCTTGGCCAGGCGCTCTTCCGCCTCGGGGAAGCGCCTCTCCTCCAGGAACCGTTGCGCGGCGGCGGTGAGGATGGCGGGTGGATCGATGGCCAGGGTGAAGATCGCCGAAAGCTCAGGATCCTGCCAGGGGAGAGGCGCGACGCGGCTGGCCGCCTCGTAGAGGTCCAGGAGGAGGGCGGTGTCCTGGAGGCCCAGGTCCCAGAAGTCCAGGCCCCGAGCCACGAAGACCTGGCGCCGGGGGTAGAACGGACGGTCCGGCCGGTGGCCGTCGAAAAGGATGAAGAAGGTGGGGTCCAGCAAGAGCCACCGGCCCTGGCTCCAGACCTCGATGAAGGCATGGCCGGAGGGCATGCTCAGCCCCGCCTCCCGGTAGCGGACGATCCAGTCGGCGTCGGCGGTGAGCACCAGGCGGGCCGGCAGGCCCATGGCCCGGATGAGGCCCAGCTCCACCAGGGCGTACGCACCGCAGCCCCCGAGGAAACGGCGGCCGGCCAGCTCTGTGGCGGTGGCGCCGAGCTGGGCCTCGTTTTGCCAGGGATCGAAGGCGAAGATCTCGGTGACCCGCCGGAGCAGGGCGGCCAGCCGCTCCTCGGCAGGGGCACCGGGAGCCAGATCCCGGACCAGGGCTTCAAGGTCGGCGGTGGGCCGGCTTTGGGCGCCCCCCACCAGAAAGGCGGCATCCGGGGGCGCAGGCGCGACTGGCTGCGGCTGCGGCAGGCCGCAGCCGCAGGCCAAGAGACCCAGGGCCAGGAGCAGGACCGGCAGCCCGGCCCTACCGCTTTTCATCCAGGACCACCGTGGCCTCGGGGCTGGCCGGCGGGCGCTCCTGGCCCGCGGCACCGGCCAGGACCATGGTGGCGTCCGCGGCCTCCGGGGCGCCGGCGACCGCAGCCGTGGTCCTGGTGCCGGCGGGTGCCATCGTGGCCGAGGCCGCTGTCACCCGGGACAAGGCCTCGTCCAGCTCCCAGCCGCCCGAAAAACGGTCGTCCGGAGCCTTGGCCAGCAGGCGTGCCACCACCTCGTCCAGGGCGGGTGGCAGCTCCGGCACCAGGGAGGCGATGCGGGGTGGCGGCTGGGTGAGGATCTGGCGGCGGAGCTGGGTAAAGTCGCTGGCCGCGAAGGGCTTCCGGCCGGACAACAGCTCGAAGAGCACCACCCCCAGGGCATACAGATCGGTCCGGCCATCCACCGGCCCGTCGGACAGCTGCTCGGGCGCCATGTAGCTGGGGGTGCCGGCGATGCGCGCCATCTCCCCCCGCACCAGAGCGATGCCGAAATCGGTGAGCTTGAGCTGGCCGCTGGGCAGGACCATGATGTTGGCGGGCTTGACGTCCCGGTGCACCACCCCGTGGCTGTGGGCATAGTCCAGGGCCAGGGCGATGGTGCGCACGATCTCCAGCACCCGGGGCAGGGGCAGGAGTCGGTTCGGCTGGCAGTACGTCTTGAGCTCCACCCCCTCCAGCACCTCCATGGCGATAAAGGACAGGTCCCAGTCCTCGCCGGCATCGAAGATGGTGACGATATTGGGGTGGTTGAGACGGCCCGCCATCTGGGCCTCCCGCACGAAGGTGCGCTTGAGCTCGGCCAGATCCTCGGCCTCGGCGAAGCGGGTGAGGTGGAAGGTCTTGATGGCCACCGGCCGGTCGATGGTAGGGTCCTGGGCCAGGTAGACCGCACCCATGTTGCCCCGGCCCAGGAGGCGCTGCACCTCGTAGCGGCCCAGGGTCTGGCCGGGCTTCAGGATGCTGGTCTCCTCGGCGCTGGCCTGCCGCGTCACGAAGGTGACCGTGCCCTGCCGGTCCGGGGCGGCGGCCGGCGCCAGCACCTCGATGCCCAGCTCCTTGAGGCGGGCTGCCACGTCCTCGTAGGCCCGGTTGGCGGCGTAGAGCTTCTTGAGGATGGTGATGGCCAGGTCGCTCTTGCGCTTGCGCTGCAGCTCCACGGCCAGGTTGTACAGGAGGCGGCAGGAATCGTCGTTTAGGGGCAGCTTGGCGAAGTGCTGGTAGGCCAGCTCCAGGAGGCCTTTCTGCTGGTAGGCCAGGCCCAGCTCGACAATGGTCTCGAACCGCTCCTCCACCACCTCGGCATGCTCCTGGCGGGTCTTGAGGAACAGGGCCAGGAGCATGGCCAGGGAGACCAGAGCCACCGTGGCCAGGGGCGCGGCCAGGGGCAGCCAGAGGAGGCTGCGGGTGAAGAGCACCTGGCCGGTGGCCGCCACCAGGCCGAAGGCGGCGAGGATCACCACCCCCTGGGCCAGCATGGCGAGCTGCGGCAGGAGCAGGGTCAGGGTCAGGCCCAGGCCGAGACAGAAGAGCACGGAAAGCAGATCCGCCGACGCCGGCCGGCGGATGAAGTCGTCCCGGAGGATGTTGTCGATGGCGTTGGCGTTCTTCTCCACCCCCGGGAAGAGGGGTGAGAACGGCGTGGCAATGGCGTCGTAGAGGCCGGGGGAGGTGGCTCCCACCAGGACGATCTTGCGCTGGAAGGCGGCGGTGGGAAAGCGCTCGGCCAGGACGTCAGCCGCGGAGAAGTAGTCGAAGCTGCGGTAGTCGCCCCGCCAGTTGATGACCCGGGTGCCCCACAGCCGGGCCTCGCCCAGGGCCAAAGGCTCCACGGCCACCGACCGGTCGCCCACCAGCACCCCCTGGCCGCCCACCAGCTCCAGGCGGTCCTGGCGGTCAGCCAGGAGGCGTCTGGCCACCTGCAGGGAGAAGGAGGGGATGTACAGGCCGGCGTGACGGAGCGCCAGAATCTCCTGCCGGGTGACCCCGTCCGGATCAGGCACCAGGTTGATGTGGCCGGCGCCGGCGGCTGCGGACTGGAGTGCCGGCTCGTTCACCGCCAGGTCGAAGCCGTTCACCAGGCCGGCCTGCTCCAGGGCCTCCAGGTTGCGCACCACCGGAAAGGCGAGGGCGGCCGGCTCCGGAGCGGTGACGCCACTGGCCTCCTGCCGGCTCAGGTTGAAGTAGACCGGCAGGATGACGTTGCCGGCCCGGTCGATGGCGCGGGCCAGGGCCTTGGTGTCGTCGGCCAGGGAATCCCGGTCGTCGGGCTGGAAGAAGATATCGAAGGCGATGACCCGGGCGCCGGAGCGACCGAGGATCTCGATGAGCTGGGCAAAAAGGGTTCGCTTCCACGGCCACTTGCCCAGGCGGCTCAAGCTGGCGTCGTCGATGGCGACGATGGCCACCGAGCGCTCGCCGGCAAGGGGGCCGCGGGCGGTGAAGCGCAGGTCGAGAAGACCCGTCTCCACCGCCCGCAAGAAGCCGGGCTCCACCAGGGCCACGGTGGCCGCCAGCAGCGTGAAGGCGACGCCGACGGCGTAGACCGCCAGGCTGCGCCGCAGGCGTCCGGGGAGGGCGGACATGATCCGGCTACTCCAGTGCCGGCGGCATGGCGGTGGCGGCCCCGAGGCCGGCGCCGATGCCGTTCAGGGCGCCGCCCATCACACCGGCCGACACGCCGAGGCCGCCGGTGGCGGCCCCGCCCATGGCGGCGGTGCTGAGCATGCCGGAGCCCAGGGTCTGCATCCCGCCCACCAGGCCCGAGAAGCCGACCGTGGTGTTGGTGCCGGTAAGAACCGTGGTGACCAGCGCCCCCCCGACCAGGGCATGGGCGCTCCTGACCGAGAGAAGCTCGGCCAGCCACTGCCGCCAGCCCTCCTCCTGGGCCGTGGCCGCGTCTTCCGGCAGCACGGCGATGGCGAAGTCGGAGCCGCGCACCCCGCAGATGGCGGTGGGGGTCCGGACCTCGAAGTCCTGGTCATAGCCGCCCTTGAGCCGGTTGACCAGGAAGCGGGCCCGGCCGAAGAGCACCTGGAGCACCGAGGTCCGCCGATCCTGGTCCGGATCGTAGACCGCCTTGTCCAGGACCATCTTGGTATGGCCGGCCATGGCAAAGGAGCTCCTGTCGTTGAGCCGGGCCTTGAGCTGGGCCTTCTCCCCGGTGACCAGGGTGTCGCCGGCAAAAAGCGGCCGCTCCCGGCCGGCATCGTAGGCCACGTTGGCCCCGAGGTGGACGATCCAGGCCCGGCCGACGGTCATCTCCACGGCGCCGATGGGCTCGCCGCTGCCCGGCTCGAAGCCCGGTGCCAGGCGGACGCCGGCAGGCAGGAGGTCGGTGGGCGGGGTCACCTCTTTGAAGAAGACCTGCGCCAGTCGGTCGCCCTCGGCGGTGCCGGCAGCCGGTGGCGCCGCCGCCGCCGCCGCCGCAGCCGCTGGTGCC
>JBFMBH010000099.1 GCA_040755095.1 Thermodesulfobacteriota bacterium | reverse complement strand
TCTCGGGATGCACCAGCACCCAGGCCTCGCCGCCGTCTCGGCGCCACACCTTGGCCAATTTGTCCGCCAGCCGCCGGCCAAGCTTGGCGTCCCGGGTCACCTGCCGCAGCTCCTTGTCCAGGAAGACATGGCCCCGAGACCAGTCGATGCCGCCGTGGGCGGCGGGGAAGAAAAAGGCCATGAATTCCGGAAAGTATCGAGTCAGGATCTCCTTCCACGGCGTATCGTAGTCGGCGGACGACGGCATGAGGCTCCTCACACAGAAGGAGGGAATGGCAACTTTCTCTTGTTACCTGCGCCCTGGGGGGCGGTCAAGGGGAATCTGCGGGAGCCACCAGGGGAGATCTGCCACCCGGAAGAGGCAATCCGGTGGCGACCCCGCAGGCGGACTACGGCCGGCTCCCCGGCCGGCCGGCAGAGCGGATGCGTCAAAAGGCTTGTTTCCTTGGCGCACCGCTCCTAAACTGCTGGCTGACTCCGCTTGGCCAGAGGTCGGGGGCCGGCCCGGCGGCCGCTGGAGGGGCGCCTGTGCAGCCTGAGCAACGACGATCCCGTTTCCTATCCTCCCTCCTGCGCCGGGCGGCTCCCCGGTGCTGGCTGCTTCTCGTCGAGGAGGCCTGGCCGAACTGGGAGGAGCGGCTGCGGCGCGTCCCGCAGGTATGCCGGGGCTGGCTTCGTGGCCGCGTCGATCAGGCGGTCCGGCTGGTGCTCCTGCTGGCCGCGGTCTGGCTTTTGTGTCTGGTGGTCCTCTTTTTCGGCCAGGCCCTGTGGGCCATCTATCTGTCGACCCCGGTGGGCAGCCGGCTCGCCGGCATCTCGCCTGATACCGTGGCCGCCGTCTCGCTCCTTCTCGATCACGACCTTGTGGGCGCGGCCTGGGCCATGTCCTTCCTCAGCTTCTGCACCCTCCTGGCCCTGGGCGCCGCGGCCCAGCTTCTGGCCTGCCGGCGGCTGTTCTACGAGGGCCGCGGCCTCATGTGGCGCCTGCTGTGGCTCGCTCTCGGCTGCCAGCTGGCGTCCGTTCCCATGGCCGAGCACTTTCGGCTGGCCGGGTCCATAGCCGTAGCTCTGACCACCATCCCGGTGGCGTGCCTGCTTGGTCCGGTTCTCGACTTTTGCGGCCGGACCTTGCCCGAGCTCAACATCTTCCAGCTGGCCAGGGATCTGGCCGCGATCCGGGAGCGCCTGCGCATCCGCCATCCGGGGCGTGACTGAGAAGCGCCGCACCCCACGCCGGGGGCCGACCCGCCGGCCGCGGGACCCCCGGCTCGACCGGGCAGGACGAACCGCAGCATGTCCAACAAGGCATTTCGAAGGTCGAAGGGACAGTGAGAATCCGGACCCAGGTTTCCATCAGCATGGCCATCTTCGGAGCTGTCCTGCTGGCGGTTGCCATCTCGACCTGGCTGGTCAACCAGGAGATCGAGCGGCTCGCCCGGCAGGAAGAGATCGCTGCCAGGATCGACCGTTGCGCCCACGAGCTGGAATACACCGCGATCCCCTGTCTCCTGGCCCAGGAGGACCAGCAGCGCCAGGAGTGGGACGCGCAATGGGACGCCCTGGCCGCCGAGCTGGCGCAGCTGACCCCAGGCAACGCCAGGGAGCAGCAGCTGGTCGACAGCCTCCGGAGCCATCACCGCCACCTGCGGGAGGTGTTCACCAGCGCGGCGCCCGCGGCGGCGGGTGGACCGCAGCCCGGCGCGGCCAGCTGCTGCCGGCCCCTCATCCGCGACTCCTGGGCCCGGATGGCGGCGCAGAACCGGGCCATGGCCACGGGCGCCGGGCAGTTCTTCATGAGCGTGCACGAGCGCCGGGACCGGTTGACCGAGACCCGGAGCATGCTCTACATCGCGCTGGCCGCGATCCTGGGCGCCTATTCCCTGGCCACCTACCTGACCGTCCAGCGCCGCCTGCTCCGGGGC
The DNA here is from genome assembly GCA_040755095.1 of Thermodesulfobacteriota bacterium. Lineage (NCBI taxonomy): Bacteria > Pseudomonadati > Thermodesulfobacteriota > Thermodesulfobacteriota bacterium. Next base: position 15,599 of record JBFMBH010000099.1, on the reverse strand, counting down.
GTGGCCGATCTTCTGGCCGGGGCCCGGATGGTCGGCTCCGGCAACCTCGATTTTGCTGTCGGCGCGGAGCGTGACGACGAGGTCGGCGACCTGGTGCGGGCCTTCAACCGCATGACGGCCCAGCTCAGGGAGGTGACCGCCTCCCGAGGGGAGCTGGAGCGGGAGATCGCGGAGCGCCAGCGGACCGAGGAGGAGCTGGCGGCCAGCGAGGAGCGCTTCCGCGCCGTGTTCGAGCTCAGCTCCGACTGCATCCTGGTCTGGGATCGGGACGGCAACTACCTGTACGCCAACCAGGCGGCCATTGACCATGTGGGCACCACCCGGGACAAGGTCATCGGCCGGAACATCCGGGACGGGCTGGGCCATATCCCCGATTTCTTGCACCTGTGGCTGGCCAGGCTGGAGCAGGCCTTTGCCACCGGCGAGCCCTTCCGGGTGGAGGACTCGGTACCGGTGGCCGGCCGCCTGGTCCACAGCGAATCCCAGATCTCGCCCATCCGGGACGCCGCGGGCCAGATGTTCGCTGTCAGTGTCGTCTACCGGGACGTAACCGAGCGCAAGCAGGTGATGGAGGCCTTGCGCGACAGCGAGCAGCGGCTGCGCATGGCCACCGGCGCGGCCGGCATGTTCGCCTGGGACTGCGACCTGCCCCGGGGCACCATCCGCTGGTCGGAGAACGCCGCCGCCATCATCGGCTGCCAGGCCGAGGAGCTGCCGGAGCGGATGGCCGACGGCCGCTTCTTCCTCGCCCCGGAGGATGCCTTGCGGATCACCGCCGATTTTGCCCGGGCCGCCGCTGCGCAGCAGCCGCGCTATACGACGGACTTCCGCGGCTGCGGCGAGCCGGAGGCCGCCAAGCACTACTCGATGCATGCCCGGATCCTCTACGACCCCGGCGGCCAGCCGGTGCGCGTCATGGGCGTCACCCAGGACATCACCGAGCGCAAGCGCTCCGAGGAGCTGCTGCGCAAGAGCCACCAGGCGCTGGCGCAGCTGCTGGAAGAGCGAACCCGCCAGGTGCGGGAGAAGGAGGTGCTCCTGAAAGAGGTCCACCACCGGGTGAAGAACAACCTGCAGGTCATCTCCAGTCTGGTGAGCCTGCAGGCGGACGAGGCGGCGGACGAGGCAGTGCGCGCCAGCCTTGCGGACGTGACCAACCGGGTCCGCTCCATGGCCCTGGTGCATGAAAAGATCTACCAGTCCAGCGACCTCGCCCGCATCGACTTCGCGGATTACATCCGGAGCCTCCTGGGCTATCTGTGGCGCGCCCATGGGGCAGCCGCGGCCCAGGTCCACCTCCGCCTCGATCTGGCGCCGGTGCTGCTGCCGGTGGTCACCGCAGTGCCCTGCGGTCTCATCGTCAACGAGCTGGCCGACAATGCCCTGAAGCATGCCTTCCGGGGCCGGACCGGGGGAGAGGTCGCCGTGTCTTTTCAGGAGCACGACGGCCGCATCAGCCTCAGCGTGCAGGACAACGGGGTGGGCTTTCCCCCTGGCTTCGACTGGCAGCGGGCGCGATCCCTGGGCTTGCGCCTGGTGCACATGCTGGCCGGCCAGTTGCGCGCCGAGGTGACGATGCATGCCGGCGGCGGTGCCGGGCTGCGGATCAGCTTCCCGCAAGTGGCAGGCCCCCGGCCGGACGCCGGCCTATGAGCAGCACCGCCATTCTCATCGTGGAAGACGAGGCGATCATCGCCGCCGATCTGGCCGGCAAGCTCGGCAGGCTCGGCTACGCCATCAGCGGCACCACGGGATTCGGGGAGGAGGCGCTCCTGCTGGCCCGGGAGAGCCGGCCAGACCTGGTTCTGATGGATATCCGCCTGGCCGGTGCCCTGGATGGGGTGGACGCGGCCGAGGTCATCCGGCGGGAGCTGGACCTGCCGGTGATCTTTCTCACCGCCCATTCGGACCACGCCACCCTGCAGCGAGCCAAGCTCGCCGAGCCCTTCGGGTACATCCTCAAGCCCTTCGAGGAGCGGGAGATCGCCACCGTCGTCGAGATGGCGCTCTACAAGCATCAGGCCGAGCGGAGCCTGCGCCGCGCCCATGACGAGCTGGAGCTGCGACTGCAGGACCTGGAGGCCGCCAACGCCTCCCTGAGGGAGTCCCGCCAGGTCAGCCTCGGCATGATGCAGGACGCGGTAGCGGCCCGGCGGCAGGCCGAGGAGGCCAACGCCCAGCTGCGCCGGGAGGTGGAGGAGCGGCGGCGGACCGAAAGGGAATTGCGGCAGGCCATGCAGGAGCTGAGGCGCTCCAACGAGGATCTGCAGCAGTTCGCCTACGTGGCCAGCCACGATCTGCAGGAGCCGCTCCGGATGGTCAGCTCCTTCTTGGGTCTGCTGCAAAGGCGCTTCGCGCCGCAGCTGGACGACAAGGCCCGCCAGTATATCGGCTTTGCCAGGGAGGGGGCGACCCGCATGTCCCACCTGGTGCGGGATCTCCTGGAGTACAGCCGGGTCACGGGCCAGGGCGCCGAGCCGCAGCCGTGCGATACCGGCCAGGCCCTGGATGCGGCCCTGGCCAACCTGCAGCAGAGTGCGGAGCCTGCCGGCGCCCGCATCACCCGCGACCCCCTGCCCGAGGTCCTGGGCGACTGCACCCAGATCACCCAGCTCTTCCAGAACCTCATCGCCAATGCCATCAAGTTCTGTGCAGCGGATCGACCCTGCCAGGTGCACGTCGGCGCCCGGCCCCAGGAAGGGCACTGGGTGCTGTCGGTGGCCGACAACGGCATCGGGATCGGTCCGGCCCATTTCGACCGCATCTTCGTCATCTTCCAGCGCCTGCACACCCGGGAGCAGTATCCCGGCACCGGCATTGGCCTGGCCATCTGCAAGAAGATCGTCGAGCTGCATGGCGGCCGGATCTGGGTGGAGTCCACGGTCGGCCTGGGCACCACCTTCTTCTTCACCCTGCCCCAGGTACGAAAGTCCGTCCCCAGCGAAGGCTCGCCCGCGGGCAACCCTGACGGAAGGAGCTGAGACCTTGCCCGAGAGCAAGCCCCCCCCTGAGGCGGCACAGGCCCCAGACCAGCAGCCGGCGGCGGTGGGAGGGCGCGGCATGGCTGACTCCGGCGGCACCGAAGCCGCGAGCCCGCGCCCCCTTCTTTCCCGGGCGAGCATCACGCTGCTGGTTCTGACCACGATTGCCCTGTGCGGGACCAGCCTGTACAGCTTTCTCTTGTTCCACAGCCTGGCGGAGCTGTTCAGCATCGTGGTGGCCTTTGGCATCTTCATCGTCGCCTGGAACACCCGGCAGGTCCTGGAGAGCAACTACCTCCTCTTCCTCGGCATTGCCTATCTCTTCATCGGCGGCCTCGACCTGGTCCACACCCTGGCCTACAAAGGGATGGGCATCTTCGATGGCTACGGCGCCAACCTGCCGACCCAGCTGTGGATTGCCGCCCGGTATCTGGAGGGATTCTCCCTTCTGGCCGCACCGTTCAGGATCGAGAAGCGATGCGGGGCACCGCGGCTGATCGCCGGTTTTTCAGCCGTCTTCCTCCTCGCCCTGGCCGCGATTTTTTTCGGCCTCTTTCCCGACTGCTTCCTCGAGGGCTCGGGGCTCACCCCCTTCAAGAAGAACAGTGAATACCTCATCTGCCTCCTCCTCCTGGGAGCCCTGGCCGCGCTTGCCAGGAAACGCTCCGCCTTCGACCGGCCCATCTTCCGGATCATCACCGCCTCCATCCTGTTCACCATGGGCTCCGAGCTGGCCTTCACCTTTTACGTCAGCGTTTACGGCCTGTCGAACCTGATCGGGCATGTCTTCAAGTTCGTCTCCTTCTACCTCATCTACAAGGCCCTCATCGAGACCGGCCTGGCCCGGCCCTACCAGCTCCTGTTCCGGGAGGTCAGCCGGCGGGAGGCCCAGTTCCAGGCCGGCGAGCGGAAGTACCGCTCGCTCTTTGACAACATGCAAAACGGCTTCGCCTACCAGCGGATCATCCTGAACGACCAGGGCGTACCGGCGGACTGGGTCTTCCTGGAAGTCAACAGCGCCTTCGAGCGGCTGACCGGCCTCCGGCAGGAGGATGTGGTGGGCAGGAGGGTGACCGAGGTCCTGCCCGGCATCGAGCAGGACCCCGCTGACTGGATCGGACGATTCGGCCAGGTGGCTCTGACCGGCCAGCCCGTGCAGTTCGAGAGCTATGCCCGGCTGCTGCAGAAATGGTTCTCCGTCTCCGCTTTCAGCCCGCAAGAAGGCCTTTTCGCCGTAACCTTCAGCGACATCAGCGCCAGCAAGCAGGCGGAAGCGGCCCTGGCCAGGGCGCACGAGCAGAGCGAGGCCGACCGGCAACGGCTGGAGGCCATCCTGGAGACCACGCCGGTGGCGGTGGTGCTGATCGAGGCTGCCACCGGCAGGCTGTCGTACATCAACCGCCGGGCCGCGGAGATCTACGGCACGGACTCCAGCGAGCTGGATCTGGCCACCCATCTGGCCGCCGTCCAGGCGCTCCGGGCTGACGGCACCCCGTATTCCCCGGAGGATCTGCCGGTGAGCCAGGCCCTCAGAGGGGAGCGGGTTTACAACGAGGAGATGACCATCCAGCGGGCGGACGGCGTCCGGGTGCCGGTGGCGGCCAACGCCGCTCCCTTGCGGGATGCCCGGGGCAACGTGGCCGCGGCGGTGGTGGTCTTCGATGACATCACCGAGCGCAAGAAGGCGGTGGAGGCGATCAAGGCCTCGCTGCACGAAAAGGAGGTTCTGCTCAAGGAGGTCCACCACCGGGTGAAGAACAACCTGCAGGTGATCTCCAGCCTGGTGAGCCTGCAGGCGGACGAGGCCGCGGACGAGGCGGTGCGCGCCGGCCTGGCCGACGTCACCAACCGGGTGCGCTCCATGGCCCTGGTGCACGAAAAGGTGTACCAGTCCACCGAGCTGGGCCGCATCGACTTCGCGGATTATCTCCGCAGCCTCCTGGGCTATCTGTGGCGGGCCCACGGGGCGGACGAGGCCCATGTCAGCCTGCGGCTGGATCTGACCCCGGTGCTGCTCCCGGTGGTCACTGCCGTGCCGTGCGGCCTCATCGTCAACGAGCTGGCCGGCAATGCCTTGAAGCATGCCTTCGTGGGCCGGGCCGCGGGCGAGGTGCTCGTGTCCTTCCAGGAGATCGACGGCCGCATCAGCCTTTTCGTGCAGGATGACGGTGTGGGCCTGCCGGCCGGCTTCGACTGGCAGCAGGCCCGCTCCCTGGGCCTGCGCCTGGTGCATATGCTGGCCGGGCAGCTGCGGGCCGAGGTGGAGATCCTGGCCAACGGCGGCACCGCATTCCGGATCCGCTTCCAGCGGGCCGAGGAGGACGGGGAGACCAGACGCTTATGAGCCAGACAACGGTGCTCATCGTGGAGGACGAGGCGATTGTCGCCGCCGACCTGGCCAGCAAGCTCAAGAGGCTCGGCTATGGGCTCTGCGGCTCCACGGGCCTGGCGGAAGAGGCGATCCTTCTGGCGCGGGAGAAACGGCCCGACCTGATCCTCATGGACATCCGCCTGGCTGGGGCCATGGACGGCGTGAATGCCGCCGAGGTCATCCGCCGGGAGCTTGACCTGCCGGTGATCTTTCTCACCGCCCATTCGGACCATGCCACCCTGCAACGGGCCAAGCTCGCCGAGCCCTTCGGCTACATCCTCAAGCCCTTCGAGGAGCGGGAGCTGGCCACCGTCGTCGAGATGGCCCATTACCGGCATCAGGCGGAGCGCAAGCTGCACCGGGCCCATGCGGAGCTGGAGCACCGCCTGGGGGAGCTGGAGGCGGCCAACATCTCCTTGCGGGAATCCCGCCGCGCCACCCTCACCATCATGGAGGAATCCGTCACGGCGCGGCGGCAGGCCGAGGCAGCCAATGCCAGCCTGCGGCGTGAGGTGGAGGAGCGCCGGCGGGCAGAGGAGGCGCTCTCCTGGTACGCCCGGCGCAACGAGGTCCTCATGCATGCGGCCTCCCGGCTCCTGGAGAGCGACGATCCGCAGGCCCTGGTGGAAAAGCTGTGCCGGCAGGTCATGGAGCTGGTGGACTGCGACGCCTTCTTCAACTTCCTGGTGAGCGAGTCGGAGGGCCGGCTGCGCCTCAACGCCGGCGCCGGGCTGCCGCCGGAGGAGCTGGAGAGGATCCGGTGGCTGGACTTTGACCAGGCGGTGTGCGGGTATGTGGCGTACCATGGCGAGTCGGTCATCGCCGAAGACATCCCCCACACCCCGGACAGCCGCACCGAGCTGATCAAGGCCTATGGCATAAAGGCGTACTGCTGCCACCCGCTCAAGGTCCAGGGCCGCGTCCTCGGCACCCTGTCCTTCGGCACCCGCTCGCGGCCACGGCTCGACCCCCGGCAGGTGGATGTCATGCGCGCGGTGGCGGATCTGGTGGCCATGGCCATGCACCGCGTCGAGACCGAAAGGAGGCTGCGCCAGAGCCGCGAGGACCTGGACCGGGCGCAGGCCGTCGGCCAGATCGGCTGGTGGCGGCTGGACACCCGGCGCAACATCCTTTCCTGGTCGGACGAGAACCACCGCATCTTCGGCGTGCCCCAGGGGACGCCACTCACCTACCAGACCTTCCTGGCCATCGTCCACCCGGACGACCGCGCGTATGTGGACCGGCAGTGGCAGGCCGGCCTGGCCGGCGAGCCGTACGACATCGAGCACCGGATCGTGGCCGATGGCCGGGTCAAGTGGGTGCGGGAGAAGGCCTATCTGGAATTCGACGAAGCGGGGGGGCTCCTGGGCGGGTTCGGCATCACCCAGGACATCTCCGGCCGGAAGGCGGCGGAGGAGGCGCTGCGGCAGGCCGTGCAGGAGCTTAGGCGCTCCAACGAGGACCTGCAGCAGTTCGCCTATGTGGCCAGCCACGACCTGCAGGAGCCGCTCCGGATGGTCAGCTCCTTCCTGGGCCTGCTGGAACGGCGCTTCGGGCCGGAGCTGGACGACAAGGCCCGCCAGTATATCGGCTATGCCAGGGAGGGCGCGACCCGCATGTCCCACCTGGTGCGGGATCTGTTGGCATACAGCCGGGTGACCGACACGGGGGAAGAGCCGCAGCCCTGCGATACCGGGGAGGCCCTGGCCGCGGCCCTGGCCAACCTGGACCAGCCTGTCGAGCAGGAGGCTTGCGCCCGTATCACCCACGACCCCCTGCCCGTGGTCCTGGGCGACTGCACCCAGATCACCCAGCTCTTCCAGAACCTCATCAGCAATGCCATCAAGTTCTGTGCCGCGGATCGACCCTGCCAGGTGCACATCGGCGCCCGGCCCCAGGAAGGGCACTGGGTGCTGTCGGTGGCCGACAACGGCATCGGCATCGATCCGGCCCATTTCGAGCGCATCTTCGTCATCTTCCAGCGCCTGCACACCCGGGAGCAGTATCCCGGCACCGGCATTGGCCTGGCCATCTGCAAAAAGATTGTTGAGCTGCACGGCGGCCGGATCTGGGTGGAGTCGAAGATCGATGCGGGCACCACCTTCTTCTTCACCCTGCCCCGGGCTCCAGCGGAAGAACCCACCACCGGCAGCGCCTGCGCCTGAGGTGCTGCGCGGCGGCCAGTCTCTGGCCAGCCGCCCCCTCAGGCTCCAAAAAAAAATATTTGGCGGCGGACGAAAACAGTTTCTCTTCCCCCTCCTCCGACTCCCCAGCCGTCCTCCTGACAGATCCCCTCCCCTGCTGCCCTGGACTGCACCAGCGGCCCAGCCGGCGACCACAGCCCAGAGCCTGGCACGATCTTTGATAGCGATTCGCATTCGCATAGGGAACCGCTCTCATGGCCGGCCAGGCGCCGGCACGTCCGACAGCTGCCTGCAGATGGCGGGGCAGCTGCCATCCACCCCAGGAGGAGGCTTCATATGACCACTGACCGCAGGACGATCTTCACGACACTGGGTATGCACCTGACCGTACTGGGTACGCTCCTGCTCGCCGGAGCCAGCCAGGCCGCCGCGGCCACCGAGCACGCGGCTCTCCGGTACGAGGACCGCAACATCTGCCTGGACTGCCATTGGGACCAGGCCGTGGCGGTGCATGGCTCCGTCCACTACCAGTGGCAGGGCGCCACACCCGGCGTCGTCAACGGCGCTCCCATGCAGGGCAAGGCGGCCGGCGCCATCAACGCTTACTGCATCAACATCCTCGGCAACTGGACCGGCTGCTCGGCCTGCCATGTCGGCAAGGGCGCCCCGCCGGAAGAGACGCCCACCGAGGCCCAGCTCGAGAACATCGACTGCCTGGTCTGTCACCAGCGCGGCTACAAGCGTATCAAGGTCAACGGTACCATGGTGCCGGACACCGCCCACATGACCATGACCCTGGACGAGGCGGTGCAGACCGTGCACCGGCCCGATCGCGCCACCTGTCTGCAGTGTCATGCCAAGGGCGGGGGCGGCGACAACTTCAAGCGGGGCGACCTGGCCCTGGCCCACACCGCCACCACAGACCGGGGCTTCGACGTGCACATGGCGACCACCGGCGCCGATCTCGATTGTCTGAGCTGCCACGTCACCCAGGACCACCGGATCGCCGGCCGGGGCAGCGATCTGCACCCCACGGATCTCGCCCAGCCGGTGGCCTGCGCCAACTGCCACGGCACCAGCGGCCCCCATGGCCGGACCAGCGCCATCGGCAAGCACACCGCCCGGGTGGCCTGCCAGACCTGCCACATCAGAGCCTATGCCAGAAACGCTGCCGACACCCCGGCCACCGAGGCCACGGAGATCGACCGCGACTGGACCCGGCCGGAGTGGAATGCGACCCTGGGCCGCTGGGAGCCGGCGATCACCCTGGCCAACGATTCTACCCCGGTCTACGCCTTCTGGAACGGGATGAGCACGGCCTACAATCTGGGCGAGACAGCGCTGCTCAATCCCAGGACCGGCGCCTATTCGATCTCCCGACCCCGGGGCGGCATCAACAACCGGGCCAGCCAGCTCTTTCCCTTCAAGTACAAGAACGCCTTCCAGCCCATGATCACGGAGGGCAGAAAGCTCATCCCCCTCAACACCGCGGTCTACTTCAAGACCGGCAACACCGCGGATGCCGTGGTCTCCGGCCTGGTGGACAACATAGGCCTGACCGGCAGCGAGCCGTACGAATTCGTCGTCACCGAGGAATTCCAGGCCCTCAACCACGAGGTCGCGCCCGCCGGAGAGGCCCTCACCTGCACCCAGTGCCACGGCACCAGCCAGCAGATGAGCCTCCGGGCCCTGGGCTACCGCCTGAAAGGGCCGGCCAGCACCGTCTGCACCCAGTGCCATCGCCCCAAGGACGACCCCCTCTCGTTCACCGACCTCCACAAGAAGCACGTGACAGACAAGCGGTACGACTGCTCCCTCTGCCACAAGTTCTCCCGTCCCGAGCGCGGCCTGCGGACCAGCCGCTAAGCCGCGGCACCGGCCCGCCCGCCGGACGCACCCCCGGCGGGCGTCCAACCACGCCAACAAGAGGGCAGGGCCTGCCAGCAGGTCCTGCCCTTCCTTTTTGGACCCGGCGTCCCACCTGGAAGCCCGCTGGCCTCCGGACCGCGCGCGCGCCGGTCGTTGCTCCCGAACGGGAGCGCCTCTGACGATTGGCCGCGCCGCGCAGCCGGCGATTGAACCACGGCCGCCCTTCGTGTAGCATGCCAGGGCAGTGGATGGCTTTCCCTTGCGGACCAGGGGCTGTTCCAGGCGCCGCCGGCCGCCTTCCCGCCGCCTGCATCGACGAGGTGCCCCATGCCACGCTTCTTCAACACCGCCGGACCCTGCAAGCCGGACATGCACTACATGCTTCCGGCCACCAGCCGGCTGCCGGACCTGGCGTCGCTCATCGAGCAGCAGAGCTACTTCGTGCTCCACGCCCCGCGCCAGACCGGCAAGACCACGGCCATGCTGGAGCTGGCCCGGCAGCTGACCGAGGCCGGGCGCTACGCGGCGGTGCTGGTCTCCATGGAGGTGGGGGCGGCCTTCAACCAGGATCCCGGCGCGGCGGAGCAGGCGATTCTCGGCACCTGGCGTGATTCCGCCGCCTACTTCCTGCCCCAGGAGCTGCAGCCCCCTCCCTGGCCGCAGGCCTCCCCGGGTGAAAGGATCAGCGCCGCCCTCCACGCCTGGGCAAAGGCCTGCCCCAGGCCGCTCATTCTGTTCCTGGATGAGATCGATGCCCTGGAGGACATGGCCCTCATCTCGGTGCTCCGGCAGCTCCGGGCCGGCTACCCCAAGAGGCCCGGTGTCTTCCCCTGGTCGGTGGCGCTCATCGGGCTGCGGGACGTGCGGGACTACAAGGTGGCCGCGGGCGGCTCGGGCCGGCTGCATACGGCCAGCCCCTTCAACATCAAGGTCCGCTCGTTCGCCCTGGCCAACTTCCGGGCCGAGGAGGTGGCCGCCCTCTACAGGCAGCACACGAAAGAGACCGGCCAGGCCATCGGCCAGGAGGCATGCGCCCATGCCTTCCATCTCACCCAGGGCCAGCCCTGGCTGGTGAACGCCCTCGCCAAGGTGGCGGTGGAGGAGCTGGTCCCGGACCGGACCGTGCCCATCACGGTCCCGATTGTCGACAAGGCCAAGGAGATCCTCATCGACCGCCAGGACACCCATCTGGACAGCCTGGCGGAAAAGCTCACCGAGCCCCGGGTGCGGCGGATCATCGAGCCCATGCTGGCTGGCCGGTCCCTGGGAGACCTGCCGGCCGACGACCGGCAGTACGTGGTGGATCTCGGGCTGGTGCGGCAGCCGGCCGGCGGCGGCGCGGTCATCGCCAACCCCATCTACCGCGAGATGATCCCTCGCGTCCTGGCTGAAGGTCCCCAGTTCTCCCTGCCCCTGATCCAGCCCGCCTGGCTGGCGCCGGACGGCAGCCTTGCGCCGGCAAAGCTCCTGGACGCCTTCCTCGCCTTCTGGCGGCGGCACGGGCAGCCGCTCTTGGCCAGCGCCCATTATCGCGAGGTGGCGCCCCATCTCGTGCTCATGGCCTTCCTGCACCGGGTGGTGAACGGCGGCGGCTCCCTGGAGCGGGAGTATGCCATCGGCATGGGCCGTATGGATCTGTGCCTGCGCTACGGCGACCTCACCCTGGCCATGGAGCTCAAGGTCTGGCGGGACGGCGAGAAGGATCCCCTGGCCGAGGGCCTGGAGCAGCTGGACGGCTACCTCGCCGGCCTCGGCCTGGACACCGGCTGGCTGGTGATCTTCGACCAGCGCACCGGGCTTGCCCCCATTGCCGAGCGGACCGGCGCCCAGGAGGCATCAAGCCCCGCCGGCCGCCCGGTGACGGTGATCCGCGGATGACCCATCGGGTTAGGGCGAGCCCCCGCCCTCCCCACACCACCCGGCATGCTGGTCCGCTGGTCGTCATTGATATTATGTAGCCGCCATGGCCAAGACTAGCCTGTACAAGGCTCTCTCCGGGGAGCGCAGCCCAGGCTTCGACACCATTCTCAAAGTCATCGGGGCGCTGGGGCTTAAGCTCCATGCCGAAGCCAGTCACCGCTGACCAACTGCCCAGCTCGGGGCAAGAGGGAGATTCTCCGCCGCCCCACCGGCCGGCATGTGGGTCCGCATCGGGCGGCGCACGAAGCGGCACAGCCCCGGCTTACCGGGATGCGGCTTACCGAGGATCCTGTTGACAAGCGCGGCGTCATCGTGGATAGTCGAATCTCTGCCATGGACCACTACCGGAAAACACGGATCATGACCTTTGCATCGCTCCAAGCCTTCGACCATTCCCTCGCCTTGGGCGCCCTTGGCGACGCCGGCGTCGTGGTACGCCTCATCATGAGCCAGGCAGGAGCGCCCTAGCGGACAAAGAGCTCGAAAAACGAGTCAAAAGCCCCGCCGGCGCCCTGGCCGGCGGGGCTTTTTTTGTGCCTCCGGCCGGCGGCGTCCCAACCCGCATGGACAAGGAGGCAACAGCCATGAACAGCATGAACGGCGCCCAGCTCATCGTCGGCCTGCTGGAGCGCTACGGCATCGAGACCGTGGCCGGCATTCCGGGCGGCTCCAACCTGCCCCTCTACGATGCCCTCTCCCGGAGCGGCCGGATCCGCCACGTTCTGGCCCGCCACGAGCAGGGCGCCGGCTTCATGGCCCAGGGGATGGCCCGGGCCAGCGGCCGGCCGGCGGTCTGCCTGGCCACCTCCGGGCCAGGGGCGACCAACGTCCTGACTGCCATCGCCGATGCCAAGCTCGACTCCATTCCGGTGATCTGCATCACCGGCCAGGTGCCGCGGGCCATGCTCGGCACCGATGCCTTCCAGGAGGTGGACACCTGCGGGATGAGCATTCCCATCACCAAGCACAACTTCCTGGTGCGCTCGGCAGCCGACCTCCTGCAGGTGATCCCGGAGGCCTTCCGCATCGCCACCCACGGCCGGCCGGGGCCGGTGCTGGTGGATATCCCCAGGGACGTCCAGCTGGAAACGGTCAGCTTCGCTGTCTGGCCCGACTTTCCGGCCCGGCCGGCAGCGCCGGCCGGTGAGCCGGCCGCCCTGGCCCGGGCCGCCGCCCTCATCAACGAGGCCCGGCGGCCCATCCTCTACCTCGGTGGCGGCATCATCCATGCCGGTGCCAGCCGCGCTGCCGTCCGACTGGCGGAGAAGGCGGCGCTGCCCACCACCATGACCCTCCTGGGGCTGGGCGCCATGCCGGCCGATCATCCCCTCGCCCTGGGCATGCTGGGCATGCACGGCGCCCGCTCCACCAACCTGGCGCTGGAGGAGTGCGATCTTCTGGTCGCCGCCGGCGCCCGGTTCGATGACCGGGCCACCGGCCGGCTGGCCGACTTCTGCCCCCAGGCCAGGGTCATCCACATCGACATCGACCCGGGCGAGATCGACAAGCTCAAGACCGCCCAGGTCAGGCTGGTGGGGGATGCCGCTCCGGTGCTGGCGGCGCTCCTGCCGCTGGTGGACCAGAACGGCCGCCGCGAGTGGCTGGCCCGGGTGGCATGGCTCCGGAAGGCGCACCCGCTCCTTTTGCCCGGGGCCCATGATCCGCTGAAGCCCTACGGACTGATCCGGCAGATCGCGGCCCTGGCCGGCGACGAGGCCAGCATCGCCACCGATGTCGGTAAGCACCAGATGTGGGTGGCCCAGGCCTATCCCTTCCGCCGGCCCCGGCAGCTTTTGACCTCCGGCGGGCTGGGCACCATGGGCTTCGGGCTGCCAGCCGCCATCGGCGCCGCCCTGGCGGAGCCCCAGAGAACCGTGCTCTGCTTCAGCGGCGACGGCAGCCTGCTCATGAACATCCAGGAGCTGGCCACCGCGGTGGAGCAGGCGGTCAATCTCAAGGTGGTCCTCTTCAACAACACCTCCCTGGGCCTGGTGCGCCAGCAGCAGGATCTGTTCTTCGGCCAGCGCTATTTTGCCTCGGAGTACCGGCACCACGTGGACTTTCTGGCCATTGCCCGGGGGTTCGGCCTGCCGGCCTGGGACCTTGGCGCCAGCCCCGACCCGGTGGCCACCCTGAGCGAGGCGCTGCACACCCCGGGGCCGTGCCTCATCCATGTGCCGGTGGCCAGAGACGTCGAGGTCTTTCCCATGGTGCCCCCGGGCGCTGCCAACAAGGACATGATCGGCGGAGAGGCCCAAGCAAGCCCCTGAGACATCCACTCGGACAGTGGACCGCCAGCAGCATCCGGTGCGGCAGACACGGAGGGTGGGAGGTCCGCCCAGGCCTCCCTCGCGTTGACATATCCCGGGCGGCCCCGTACCATACCGCCATGGACGAGGGTCGTCCGGTGCCGCCGCCGGCCGGGACCTCTGGGCGCAGCTCTCACGGAAGGACACGCCGGCCCCGATCAATGGACACGACGCTTCCGGAATTCCTCATCTCCCACCCCGAGCTGGCCGGCCTTGGCCTGACCCCCAGCCAATGCCAGCAGCTGGCCAGCGTCCTGGCCCGCGATCTTCTGCCCGGCTTCCTGGCCGAGGCGATCCAGGAGACCGAGGCGATCATGGCCATCGATCCCCGGCTGCCTCACCGGGAGATCCTGGAGATTGCCGCCGAGCGTATCGTCCGGGCCCTGGGCGCCCAGGCCGCCACCCTGCGGCTCTTTGATCCCAAATCCCTGCAGATGCTCAACTTCGGCGCCTTTGGCCTGGCCGAGGACGAGCGGGCCAACGCCGTGCCGGCGGCCGACTCGGTGGCCGGCTGGGTGGTGAGCCAGAATCGCAGCCTGCCGGTGCCGAGCATCCTCAAGAACCCCTTGTACAAGAACAAGGAGATCGTGGCCAAAAGGGGCTTCCACTCCCTCCTGGCGGTGCCGCTGCGCATTCCCCGCTTCGTGGGCGACCAGAGCGACACCCTCGGCTCGTTGCAGATCTACTATCCGGAGGATGACCGGGTCTTCGACCGCATGGAGATCATGCGCGCCGAGGTCCTGGCCCGCCGGGTCAGCCACGTGCTGGCCAGAAAGAAGATCCTGGCCCTCCAGGAGCTCAACGCCCGCAAGGAGGCCATCAGCCACCAGATCTACGTCATCCTCACCGACCGGCGGACCGTCAAGCTCAAGGACCTTTTCGATCTCCTGTCCCCGGAGCTGAGCAGCCTGATCCAGCTTCTGTCCTGCAGCCTCTTCACCGTGGCCGACGACCAGCGGGCCCTGGTGCTGGAGACCGGCTATCCGCCGGACGCCACCTACCACGAGATGGGGCACGCCTTCACCGTCGAGCACCATCCCTACTTCGCTGCCGCGATCCAGGCCGGCAGCCTGGAGCAGGACGGACCCTGCGAGCGGCTGGACCCCAACTACCTCCTGATCCGGGATCCGGTCAGAAGCGAGCTCACCAGCCCCGGCCTGCGGCGGTTTGTGGAGGAGCGGCGCGTCCACTCCATCCTCCTGGTGCCCCTCCGGGTCGGGCGGGTGGCGCGGCATCTCATCGCCTTCTACGCCACGGCCCAGAAGGAGTACTTCACCGACGAGGAGATCGAGCTTCTGACCCACTTCGGCAAGGAGCTCATGAAGGCGGCCCGGCTGGAGTTCCTGGGGGACGTGCTCCATGACGTCAAGAACCCGGCGGTGGCGATTGCCGGCCTGGCGGCCCGGGCCCGCAAGCTCTTGGATCGACCCAACCTGGAGGATCTGCGGTCCCGGCTGGCCGGCCTCCTGGATGTGGTGGTGAGCGAGACCAGCCGCCTCCAGGACCTGGCGGTGACCACCGCGGCGGAGGGCCGGGCCGAGATCCTGGACCTGTCGGCCCTGGCCGTCGCCCGCTACCGGATCAACGCCGAGGTGGCCCGGGAGACCCGGCGCCAGGAGGTGACGATCCAGACCCCGGACCTGGGCTCGTCGCTCTTCGTCTTCTGCCCCCGCTTCGCCCTGGAGCGGGTCCTGGACAACCTTCTGGCCAACGCCACCAAGGCGGTGCCTGCGGCGGGCGGCTTTCTGGCCCTCCACACCTTCCGGGACGGCCCCATGGCCTGCCTGGCGATCAGCAACTCCGGCGAGATCCCGGCACCGGCCATGGAGGCGGTGCGCACCGGCACGGTCCAGGGCCGCGGCCTCAACATCATCCGCCGCTTCGTCCAGACCAACATGGGCCAGCTGGACGTCCGCACCGACCGCGGCACCACGACCTTCACCATCTGCCTGCCCCTCTACGCCGGGCCACCGAATCCGGACGGGCTGTCCGGGGCCGGTCCGTG
>JBFMBH010000098.1 GCA_040755095.1 Thermodesulfobacteriota bacterium | reverse complement strand
CCTGTTCTGGTCGTGGCCATCATCCTTGCCGCCTGTGCCCCAGCCAGCCAGCAGCTGGCAGCCACCGACGACGCCGTGCATGCCATCCTGAGCCAGCGCCGGACGGAAGCCATCGGCCACGACGAGCCCTTCACCGTGGAGCGGCCGGCGGATCTTTTGCGCCGGCGGCTGCAAGAGGCCCAGGACCTGCCGGCCAGCGGCCCGGCGGCCCTGGGCAGCGACGCCCTGCCGCCGCCGGCCGGCTGGCCGGTCGCTCCGGCGCCGCCGGCCCCGGCCGACGCCCCCCTCACCCCTTTGCCCTCGCCCCTCGTGCTCTCCCTCGCCGAGGCCCTGGCCGTGGGGGCCCGGAACAGCCGGGAGTACCAGACCGCCAAGGAGGAGGTCTTCCGGGCCGGGCTGGACCTGAATCTGGCCGCCTTGCGGTTTACCGCCAGCTGGGCTGGCACCGTGGCCGCGCTGCTGGAGAGCGACGCCTCCGGGTCCCGCACCGCCACCGGCCTCACCAGCCACGCCGATCTCGCCGCAGCCCAGCAGCTGACCTCGGGCCTGGCCTGGACCGCCAGCCTGGCCGTGGATCTCGTTCGCCTCCTGACCCTGGACCGCGCCTCCTCCCTGGGCCTCATCGCCGACGCCACCATCACCCTGCCGCTTCTGGCTGGCTCGGGCCGGGACATCGTCCGGGAGCCCCTGACCCAGGCCGAGCGGGAGGTCACCTACGCCCTGTGGGCCTTCGAGGAGTACAAACGCCGCTTCGCCGTTGACCTGGCCACGGATTTTCTCAATGTCCTCCAGGCCTGGGACGTCATGGACAACGCCGCCGCCAACCACCGGCGCCTGGCCGCCTCCGCGGCCCGGGCCCGGCGCCTGGGCGAGGCCGGCCGCCTGTCCGAGATCCAGGTCAGCCAGGCGGTCCAGAACGAGCTCCGGGCTCGGAGCCGCCTGCTGGCCGCCCAGGAGGCCCTGGCCAACCGCCTGGACCAGTTCAAGATCGCCCTCGGCCTGCCGGCGGACGCGGCCCTGGAGCCGGACCGCCAGGAGCTCCATCGGCTGCTCGCCCAGCCGGACGAGATGCACCAGCCGAATCCTGGCGCCGCCGCCGGCCACCTGAGCATGGAAGCCGAAGCCGCCGTCAGGCTGGCCCTGGCCCAGCGCCTGGACCTGCGGGTCGCCCTGGGCCGGGTGGAGGATGCCCAGCGGGCCGTGCTGGTAGCCGCCGACGCCCTGCGGCCCGGTGCCGACCTGGTGCTGGCGGCCACCGCCGGCGAGGCCCGCAGCCTGGCTTCGGCCAGCCTGTCCGATGCCCGGCTGCGGCTGGACCGGGGCCTGGCCTCGGCGGCCCTGGCCGTGGATCTGCCCCTGGATCGCCGGGCCGAGGTCATCGCCCTCCGGGCGCGGCTCCTGGATCTGGAGGCCGCCATCCGGGCGGTGCAGGCCCTGGAGGACGAGATCAAGGCTGCGGTGCGCGCCGACCTGGCCGCCCTGGCTACCGCCGGAGAGGAGATCGCCGTCCAGACCACGGCGGTGGCCCTGGCAGAGCGCCGGGTGGCCTCGGCCAATCTCTTTCTGGAGGCTGGCCGGGCCCAGATCCGTGACCTCTTGGATGCCCAGGATTCGTTGCTGCTGGCCCAGAACGCCCGCACCGCCGCCCTGGTCAGCTACCGGCTGGCGGAGCTGGCCCTGCAACGGGATCTGGGCGCTCTGGCGGTGGACAGTGCAGGGTTGTGGCAGGAATACCGGCCCGGGAGGACAGACGATGGGGACGGTTCCTAAGGATGGCCGGCAGGGCAACGGCCCGGCCCGGTGACGACAGGTCACAGAATGGTTTCTACGCCATACTGGGAACCAGCGGCTCACTGTTCAGACGGTTGCGAGCCGCATCCGACAATGGCCCGCCGCTTTGGGCAAGCCATAAGAGGGCGCAGGTATCCAGCAGCATCACGCCGTCTCCCATGACCTTGTCCCCCATGATCGAGAAACAATCCGGCCGCCAGCCGCTCGCTCCCGTCCTGGGGCTGTCGCTCCTGGTGCTGGCCCTGGTTGGCTGGCTGGGGCGGGACTGGCTGGCCGGCCCGGCGGGGCCGGATCCGGCCTCGCTGCCCGTCTTCGCCGCTCGGCTGGAGCCCCTGGCCATCTCGGTCACCGAATCCGGCACCATCCAGCCCCGGGAACAGGAGGTCCTGAAGAGCCAAGTGGAAGGCCGCACCACCATCCTGTTTCTGGTGCCGGAGGGGGAGAAGGTGGAGGCCGGCCGGGTCCTGGTGGAGCTGGACGCCAGCCGCCTGCAGGAGAGCCGGGTGGACCAGGAGATCCGGGTGGAGAACGCCCGCTCGGCGGCGATCCGGGCCCGGGAGAACCTGGCGGTGGTGGAGAACCAGGCGGCCAGCGACGTGGAGAAGGCCCAGACCGATCTGGCCTTTGCCCGCATGGACCGGGACAAGTACGATCAGGGCGAGCTGCCCAAGGAGCTCAAGGAGGCGGAGACCAGAATCGCCCTGGCGCAGGAGGATCTGCGCCGGGCCGAGGAGAAGCTGCGCTGGTCCCGCATCCTCTTCGACGAGCAGTACCTGTCCCAGACCGAGCTGTCGGCAGACGAGATCGCGGCCAGAAAGGCTGGTCTGGACCTGGAGCTGGCGGTGGCCAGCCGGGATCTGTTGCGGGACTTCACCGCCAGCCGCCGGCGGGCCGAGCTGGCCTCAGGTCTGTCCCAGGCCACCATGGCCCTGGAGCGGGCCCGGCGCAAGGCGGCCGCGGATGTCATCCAGGCCCGCGCCGAGGTCAAGGCCAAGGAGGCGGAGCTGGCCCGGGAGGAGGAGAAGCTGGCCCGCATCCACGACCAGCTCGACAAGACACTCATCCGGGCCCCGGCGGACGGTCAGGTGGTCTACGCCACCTCCGGCCGGCAGCTGAGCTTCCGGGGCAACACCGAGCCCCTGGCCGAGGGACAGGAGGTGGTGGAGCGCCAGGATCTCATCATCCTGCCCCGGGCCGGCGCCTTCTCCGCCGAGGTCAAGATCCACGAGTCGAGCCTCAAGAAGATCGCCATCGGCCAGCGGGTGCGGCTGACCGTGGTGGCTCTCCCCGGCGCGGTCTTCACCGGCCGGGTCACCGCCATCGCCCCTTTGCCGGACCCCCAGAGCCTGTGGCTGAGCCCGGATCTCAAGGTGTATTCCACCAGCATCGAGATCGATGGCGACGGCGACGGCCTGCGCACCGGCATGAGCTGCCAGGCCGAGATCCTGGTCGACCGGATCGAGCAGGCCCTGGTGGTGCCGGTGCAGGCGGTGCGCCGCGCCGGGGGCCAGGCCCTGGTCTGGGTGCGCACTGGTGGCGCGGTGCGGCCGCAACCGGTGGAGCTGGGCCCGGACAACAACCGGTTCGTCCAGATCGCCAGCGGCCTGGCCCCCGGTGAGGAGGTGCTCCTGGCGCCGCCCGCCGCCGAGGGACCAGACACCCCCGGCCCAGTCCAGGAGCGGGCCAAGGGCGCCGGCCGACCGGACCGCCCGCCGCCCCGGCCATGATGCCGCCGGAGCCGGGCCCCGGCGAGCCCATCGTCGCCCTCGACCAGGTGAGCCGCCTCTACACCGTGGGCGCCAGCCAGGTGCGGGCCCTGGACCAGCTGTCCTTCTCCTTTGCCGCCGGCAGCTTCTGGGCGATCATGGGGCCGAGCGGCTCGGGCAAGAGCACCCTGCTCGCCCTCCTGGGCTGCCTGGACCGCCCCAGCTCCGGCTCCCTGCGCATCCAGGGCCAGGACACCCGCCTCCTGGCCGACGACCAGCTGGCGGAGCTGCGCTCCCGGCACCTCGGCTTCGTCTTCCAGAGCTTCCATCTCATCCCCCAGCTGACGGTGCGGGAGAATATCGAGCTGCCCCTTTTGTACCGTCCGGGCGGCCGCGCGCCGGTAGACCCGGACCGGCTGGCCAGGCTGGTGGCCGCCCTGGGCCTGGCCGACCGCCTGCACCACCGGCCGGCCGAGCTGTCCGGCGGCCAGCAGCAACGGGTAGCCATCGCCCGTGCCCTCATGAACGACCCGGCCATCATCCTGGCCGACGAGCCCACCGGCAATCTGGACACCGCCACCGGCGCCCAGATCATGGACCTGTTCCTGGGCCTGCACCGCCAGGGCAAAACCGTGCTCATGGTGACCCATGAGCCGGAGGTGGCGGCCATGGCCCAAGCCCGGCTCCACCTGCGGGACGGCCGCCTGGACCGAATCGAGTGATTGTCGTCCATGCTCATCCAAAGGGACATCCGCCTCGGCATCCAGAATCTCCGGCGTCATGGCCTGCGCTCCCTGCTCACCATGCTGGGGATGGTTTTCGGGGTGGGCAGCGTCATCGCCATGCTGGCGGTGGGCGAGGGGGCGAGCCGGGAGGCCCTGGAGCGGATCCGCCGCCTGGGCAGCACCAACATCCTGGCCAGCTCGGTGAAGCCGGCGGAGGATGAGTCCGGGGCCCGCCAGGATTCCCACATGAGCGTCTTTGGCCTCACCTACGACGACCACCGGCGCATCCTGGAGACCCTGCCGGCGGTGCGGCGGGCGGTGCCGGTGAAGACGGTGCGCAAGACCGCCCGCCTGGGGACCGAGGCCATGGACGTGCGCCTGGTGGGCACCACCCCGGACTGGTTCGCCCTGGTCAAGCGGCCCCTCGTGGCCGGCCGCCTGCTTCTGGACCAGGATCTGGCCGGCCGCGCCAACGTGGTGGTGCTGGCCGAGCCGGTGGCCCGGCGGCTCGCTCCTGGCCAGCCCCTCCTGGGGACCTACCTGCGTCTGGGGGAAGGGGTGTTTGAGGTGGTCGGGGTGCTGGGTGCCGAGGCCGAGACCGGAGGCGGCATCGAGTCCCCCCAGAGCGGTCAGGATGTCTACCTGCCCATCTCCACCCTCAAGGAGCGGTCCGGGGACATCACCGTGCGCCGGGCGGCCGGCAGCCGCATCCGGGAGCGGGTGGAGCTGCAGCAGATCCTGGTGGAAGTCACCTCCCAGGAGGAGGTGGACGCCACCGCTGCCGCCATGGGCGCTGCCCTGGCCCGCTTCCACCCCCGGCCGGACTTCCGCCTGCAGGTTCCCCTGGCCCTGTTGCGGGAGGCGGAGGCCACCAAGAGAACCTTCAACATCGTCCTGGGGTCCATTGCCGCCATCAGCCTGGTGGTGGGCGGGATCGGGATCATGAACATCATGCTCGCCTCGGTGACCGAGCGCACCCGGGAGATCGGCATCCGCCGCGCGGTGGGCGCCAAGCGCCGCCACATCGTCTCCCAGTTCCTGGTGGAGACCGCGGTGCTCTCCACCACCGGCGGCCTTCTGGGGGTGGCCCTGGGCTTTCTCATCCCCTGGATCATCTCCCGACTCACCGGCCTGACCACCGCGGTGACTTGGACCAGCCTGGTGCTCTCCCTGGGAATCAGCATCGGGGTTGGCCTGGTCTTCGGCCTCTACCCGGCCCGCCGGGCCGCGGATCTCGACCCGATGGCGGCCCTGCGCCATGACTAGAGGGCGGCGGCCATGACCCCTTACCGCCTGTGGCGGGTACGCAACGCCATGCTCCTGGCCAACGGCCTCGCCAACCTGGCCGGCTTTCTGGTGGTGCAGCTTCTCGTGCACCGCGCCGACCCGGTGCTGGCCCCGGCCGTGGCCGCGGCCGCCGCCCGGGTCGACTGGCTCTACGTGCCCGCCGCCTTTGCCGGGGCAGCCCTTTTCACCCTGGCCTACGAGCAGCCGACCCGCCGGCTGCTCCGCCGGCGCGCCCCCCTTGCGGCGCCGGCGGCCGAGCTCTTGCGCGGCCGCCAGCGCCTGCTCAACGAGCCCCTGGTGCTCATGGCCCTGGATCTGGGTCTGTGGCTTCTCGCCGCGGTGGTCTACGGCTGGTTCTTCCATGTCCAGGCCGCCGGCCCCCTGGTGGTGCAGACCGCCATTCTGCGGGCAGTGCACACCGGTCTCATCACCGCCACCATCGCCTTCTTCATCCTGGAGGCGATCCTGCAGCACCGCCTGGCGCCCATCCTCTTCCCAGGCGGCGGCCTGGCCGGGGTACCGGGCACGGTGCGCATCCGCATCCGCACGCGTCTCCTCTCCCTGCTCCTGGCCACCAATCTCATTCCCCTTCTTTCCATCTACGGCCTGGTCCGCCGCCTCACCGCCGCCGACCCCCAGAGGGCCGCGCTCTGGCTGCAGGCCCCCCTGGTCACCAATCTGGCGGTGTTCGCCGGGGTGGGCATCGGCCTCACCCTCCTGGTGAGCCGCAGCCTGTCCCGTCCCCTGGGACGGATCGTCCAGCGGCTGGAGGCCGTTCGCCAGGGCTCTCTTGCCGGCCGGCTCCAGGTCACGGCCAGCGACGAGCTGGGCTACTGCGGCGATGTCATCAACGAGATGACCGAGGGCCTGCGGGAGGGGGAGCGGATGCGCCAGGGCCTGGAGCTGGCCCGGGAGGTCCAGGAGAATCTGCTGCCCCGCACCGTGCCAGCCTGGCCTGGCGTGGAAGTGGCCGGTCTGTGGCAGCCCTGCGAGGAGACCTCGGGCGACTATTACGACTACCTGGAGCGGCCCGGCAGCCCGCCCCGGCTGGGCCTGGTGGTGGCGGATGTGTCGGACCACGGCATCCCATCTGCCCTCCTCATGACCACAGTGCGAGCCCTGCTCAGGCTCCAGGCCAGGCAGGCGGTGGGGCCGGCCGCGCTCATTGCCGCGGTCAACGAGCAGCTGGTGACGGACATCGAGCCCTCGGGCCGCTTTGTCACCCTGTTCTACGCCGAGATCGACAGCGACTGCCGGGAGCTGGTCTGGGTGCGCGCCGGCCACGAGCCGGCCCTTCTCTACGATCCGGGGCAGGATTCCTGCCAGGAGCTGGCCGGACCGGGCCTGGCCCTGGGGGTCATGGCCGGCGCCGTGTTTCAGGAAGGACGAACCCGGATCCCGGCGGGCGGGGTCCTCCTCATTGGCACGGACGGCCTGTGGGAGACCAGAAGCGCCGGTGGCAGCCCCTTGGGCAAGGAGCGGCTGCGCCAGCTGCTCTGCCAGCAGGCGGGCCAGCCGGCCGCCGCCATATGTGACGTCCTGAAGACGACCCTGGCGGTCTTCGCCCAGGGCCGCCGCCAGGAGGATGACGTCACCGCGGTGATCGCCCGCTTCCCGTAGGCCACGGCCGCCCTGCCCCCCCCTCCCCGGTGGGGCACAGTATCTGCCATAATGGACAGGAGCGGTCTCGCCGAGGGGTAGCCCGAGCACGCCCTCTCGGCCACGAGCCTGAGAGGTCTCACCGCTCAAGGAGGCCGACGCCATGACCGTTCCCCGTCCCCGATTCGGCCTGGGCACCGTTTCGCTGGCCGTTGGCCTCGTCTATCTCCTGGCCGGGGCGATGCTGGTGGCCGCGGTCCGGCAGACCATGCATGCCGCGGCCCTTGCGAGCGCCGCCACCGAGGCCCGCCTGCTCCTGAACCGCAACCTGGCCACCCACGCCTATTTCGCCCACAGCCTCAAGCCGGCGGTCTTCGAGCTTTCCGATCCCTTCCGGCCGCCGGACTACTTCGATCCCCGCTGGATGAGCTCCACCTACGCCATCCGGGAGATCGACCGGGAGTTTCAGGGCCTGCAGGAGCCGCAATACTATTACAAGGAATGCGCCATCAACGCCCGGTCCCCGGAAAACGAGGCAGACAGCTATGAGCGGGACTTCCTCATCGCCCTGAGCCAGGACCCGGAGCTTACGGAGGAGCGAACGATCCGTACCATCGGCGGCGAGACCTTCTTCGTCTTTCTCAAGCGAGGGGAAACGATGGAGGAGGGCTGCCTGCGCTGCCACGATACCGCGGCACGGGCGCCGGCGGGCCTCGTGGCCCGTTACGGCAGCAGCCGCAGCTTCGGCCGCTCGGTGGGGGAGGTGGTCTCGGCGGTCTCCATCCGGATCCCCCTCGACGCGGCCTTCGCCAGGGGCAACGCCTTTGCCTGGCGGCTGTCCGGCGGCCTGCTCGTCCTCCTGGGCGGCCTGTTTGGCCTGCAGCGTGCCATCCTGCGGGCCTGGGTGACGAGGCCGGTCCAGCTGCTGCATGCCCAGGCCAAAGGGATTGCCGCGGACGAAGCCCGGCTGGGCGAGGAGGTGCCCCTGCCCCGGGGCCTGGAGCTCTTCGAGCTGGCCGCAGCCTTCAACACCATGTCCCGCTCCCTGCGCCGGACCCTGGACGGCCTGGAGGACACGGTGGCCCGGCGTACCGGGGAGCTGGAGCGGGCCAATGTCCGGCTGCGAGAGGAGATCCGGGGACGCGAGGCCATCCAGGCCCAGCGGGAGGAGGCCATCTCCGAGCTGTCCGCCGCTCTGGATGAGATCCGAACCCTCAGGGGCATCATCCCCATCTGCGCGGTCTGCAAGAAGATCCGGGACGACCAGGGCCTGTGGCAGCAGGTTGAAGCCTATTTCCAGCGCCACACCCTGGCCGAGTTCAGCCACGGCATCTGCCCGGATTGCATGGCCCGGCTCTATCCGGAGGTCCTGGTGGACAGCCACGATCCTTGACGCGCCGCCAGGGACCGGCCAGGGCACGAAAAAGGGGGCTCCGGCTTGACCCGGAGCCCCCTTTGCTCTTCATGGAGCCGGCGATGGGATTCGAACCCGCGGCCTGCTGATTACGAATCAGCTGCTCTACCACTGAGCTACGCCGGCCGTCCGTCGGCGCTGCTCGGTGCTTCGAGCAGCCATCCGGCCCTGCCCCGATGCCCGGCATGGGACCGGACAGGCAGCGGCCCGGTCTCTTCCGGCATGGGATGGGTACCAGCCCGCTGCGGGTCGCCGAGTCGGAAATACCATGAATACGATGGGTTGTCAATGTTTGCGCTCCCGGACGCCTTTTGTTATAGTAGCTCCGGCTCCGGGACCGGGCGTCGTGCCAAGCCACGTCATCGGCCTCGATGACAGTGCTCCGGAGCCTGTGCCGCGAACCTGTCCCACCACAACCAAACCTCACACCCTGCCGGCGATGATGATGAAGCCAGAGAAGACTCTCCGTGAAGACCGCGAAACCCGCCTGAGCGTCATTGAGCTTTGCAAGAAGGGCCACAGCCTGTTCAAGCAGGGCAAGTACATGGAGGCGGGCATCGCCTTCCGGAAGGCGGTGGAGCTGGAGGCCACCAATCCCTATGCCCTGACCGGCCTGGGCGACGTCTCCCGCAAGCTGCACGATTTCGACCGGGCCTGCGAAAGCTACCGGGCGGTGCTCGCCCACGAGCCCAACAACGTCTTTGCCCTGCGGGGCCTGGGGGATTCCTACCGGGGTGTCCAGCGGTACGAGGAGGCCATCGAGGTCTGGATGCGCTATCTCAATTACCGGCCGAACGACATCTTTGTCGTCACCCGCATCGCCGACTCCAAGAAGCGGCTGGGCTTTTTCGACGAATCGGAGGTCTATTACAAGAAAGCCCTGGAGATCGACCCTGAGGACCGGTACGCGCTCCTGGGCCTGGCCGACCTCTACCACAAGACCGGGCGCTCGGACCTGGCCATCTACTACTACGACAAGGTCCTGGAGCACGAGACCGGCTTCGTGCACGTCCTGACCATGGTGGGCAACCTCTACCGCCACAAGAAGGAGTTCGAGAAGGCCAAGGACTACTACCTGCGGGTGCTTAACGTCGATCCGGACAATCCGTACGCCCTGTTCGGCATGGGCGACGTCTGCCGCTGGCTCCGGGACTACCATGGCGCCATCCAGTCCTGGGAGCGGATCCTGACCAAGCACGAGGGCACCATCAACATGCTCTCCCGCCTGGGCGACGCCTACCGCAATGTCGGCGACCTGGAGTCGGCGGAAACGACTTACAACAACATCCTCCGGCGGGGCTACGACAAGTATGCCCTCCTGGGGCTGGCCAAGCTGCGGATCCTCCAGGGGGATGTCCCGGCGGCCCGCCGCTGCCTGGACACCATCCTCGACCGGGAGCCGGCCGATCCCCGGGCCAGCATCGACCAGGGCGAGCTGCTGACCTCCCAGGGGGAGGGCGAGGCAGCGGCCGATCTCTACCGGCAGGCCTTACGCCGGCCCAACCTGACCTCCGAGCTGGCCCGGATCCTGGAGGATCGGCTGGAGGCACTGGGGGCCGGCAGCTGATCGCCTGCCCCCGTGGACCCCGCTCCACCTCCCTCACCAGCCCCGGATCAGCTCCAGGAGGGTCCGGACCCCGACCCCGGAAGCGCCCTTCTTGACGTACGGCTTCTCCGTGTAGCCCCAGGCGGTACCGGCGATGTCCAGATGCGCCCAGGGGGTCTTGCCCACGAACTCCCCGAGAAAGGCCGCAGCCGTGATGCTGCCGCCGTCCTTGCCGCCGATGTTCCTGAGGTCGGCCACCTCGCTCTTGAGCTGTTTCGTATACTCCGGCCCCAGGGGCAGCCGCCACAACGGCTCGCCGCTCCGCTCGCCGGCGGCCAGCAGCCGGCTGGCCAGGCGATCGTCGTTGGCAAAAAGCCCGGTGCGGTGATGGCCGAGCCCGACCACCACCGCGCCGGTGAGGGTGGCGACATCCACCACCGCGGCCGGGGCAAAGCGGTCGATGCCATACGCCAGGGCATCGGCCAGGATCAGCCGGCCCTCGGCGTCGGTGTTCGCCACCTCCACGCACTTGCCGCCGAACAGCCGCAGGACATCCCCCGGCCGCATGGCCTGGGGACCCGGCAGGTTCTCGGCAGCGGCCACCATGGCCACCACGTCCAGGTGCCGGGGCCGCTCGGCAGCCACGGCCCGCAACAGGGCCAGCACCGCCGCCCCCCCGCACATGTCGTACTTCATCTCGTCCATGCCCTGGGGATTCTTCAGGCACAGCCCGCCGGAATCGAAGGTCAAGCCCTTGCCCACCAGGAGCACGGTCGGCACCTGCCGGCCGGTCCGGTACTCCAGGGTGACCAGACAGGGAGGGCGGCCGGAGCCGCCGCCCACGGCCAGCAGCCCCCCCATGCCCAGGCACTCCAGGTCGGCCTGCTCCAGTACCGACACCGGAAGGCCATGGCGGCCGGCCAGCTCCTGGGCCAGGGCTGCAAACCGGGCCGGGGTCCAGACGTTGGCCGGCTCGTTGCCCATGTCCCGGGCCAGACAGGCGGCCCGGGCAGCCTGGCCGCCCCGGCGGCAGGCGCCGGCGAGTCCCCGTCCTGGCGGTGCGGCCAGCCAGACCGTGGCCAACTGTCCCGGGGGATCGTCGGCGCTCTCCGCCTTGTAGCGGCGGAACTGATAGGCCCCCAGAATCAGGCCCTCGCTCAGGGCCTCGACGGCGTCGGCCAGGGGCAGGGGCAAATCCTCCGGCACCAGGACCATGATCCGGGAGGCCCTGGTCTTGCCCGCCTCCACGGCAACCGAGCCCCCGGCCTGGCGCAGAGTCTCCCGCCCCACCGGCCCCTTGCCGAGACCGACCGCCAGAAGCCTTGGCCACGGCCGCTCGGGCGACGGGGCCTCCGGATAATGGAGGAGGGTCTGCCCCTCCTTGCCGGCAAAATCCCCCAGGGCCTGGGCCCGCTCGATGATCGCGGCCATGGGCGACGGCGGGACGATGGCGGCCCCTGCCTCGTCCTGGCGGACCAGGCAGGCGACCAGTTCGGCGTCCTGCCCCTCCTGTGGGCGGCGGGCCAGACGAACGGCTGGCTTCGACTCCATGATCGGTCTCCGGTTGTGAGCAGGGCTCAGCCCGCCACCAGGCGCTGGGCCTCCCGGCGCCAGAGGTCGATGGGCATAAGGTGGGCGACGCTGTCGAGATCGGTGTGGATCTGGGCGCCGGATTCGGCTTCCACCAGCAGGCGGTCGGCCAGGGCCACCACCCGGCTGGGCCCCACCAGGTTGGTGAGGGCCTGGTTGTGACCGCCCACCGCGTCGACGATGGTCATGGGCAGGTTCCACCACAGGAGGATGGCGCTGCCCAGAGAGGCGTGGCTGATGCCCAGACAGTCCTCCTCCACCTCCGAGGAGGGGCGGCGCCGGGTGCGGCAGCGCTCATCTTCCTGGGCGGCCAGGTAGCGGGCACAGTCGCTGGCGTAGATGGCGAGCTTGCCCATGTCGTGGAACAGGGCAGCACTCGCCGCCAGGCGGGCGTGGGCCGGCAGGACCCGGCGGGCGATGATGGCCGCCAGCTTGGCGCAGGACGAGCTGTGTGCGATCACCTCGTCCAGCCGCTTCTGGCAGGCGCCGGTGACCGGAAACATCTCCATGGTCTGCACCATGACGATGAGCTCCCGGATCTGGTCCAGCCCCAGGATGCTGACCGCCTGCTCCAGGTCGCCCACCGCCTGGCCCCGGGCAAAGGCCGGGGTGTTGGCCACCTGAAGCAGACGGGAGGCGATCACCGGATCCTCGCTGATGGCGCTGGCGATCTGGGGGACACCGCAGGCAGGATCGGCCAGCAGCCGCTCCACGCTGGCCACCACCACCGGCCGCACCGGCAGCCGGGCACCCAGCCGGAGGTAATCCCAGGCCCGCCGGGTGCGCAGCCGGGACCGGGTATCCAGGTCCTGGCGCACGGCCGCCAGCATGGATTCGAAATCCTGGGGCAGGACCGCCAGCCGATGGGCGAGCCCGGCGGCCACCATGCGGCCCATGGCCAGGGCGCGCTCGGGGCCGCCGCAGACATAGCGGATGGTGTTGGGGTAGCGGGTATAGATCCTGGCCAGAAAGGCCTCCATGGGAGGCAGCCGGGGGCCCAGGTGCACCAGCACCACGTCCGCCGACACCCCGGCCAGGATGGCCAGGGCCTCCTGGGGGGCACCGCAGAAGTAGACCAGGTGATCCCAGACGCCAAAAGCGGCCTTGCCGGCCTGCCAATGGACGGGGTCCTCGCTGACCAGGAGCAGGCTGTGGCTCTTCGTTATGCTCATGTTGTCCTGCCCTGGAGCCCTGTGCGTGCTGCTGCCGGAAGATCCGGCCAGCCAGCAGCACCCCCTTCTCCACTTTCTTCGATTTCTCCCCTGGTGGCAAGGTGCTCCCTCTTGGAGTCCCTGTCGCCGGTCTGGATCGCCCTGGAGGTGCCAGTCCCGTGATCCGTCTCGGTGTCAGTGTCGCCGTCGCCCTGACGGTGTCTGCCTTCTGCAGCCTGTGTGAGGCCGTTCTCTACTCGGTTCCTCATACCCATGTGGAGCTTCTGGCCAGCTCCGGCCGCGCCGCCGGCCGCCGGCTGCGCCGTTTGAAGGCCAACATCCAGGACCCCATCACCGCCATCCTCACCCTCAATACCGTGGCCAACACCATGGGGGCGGCGGTGGCCGGTGCGTCGGCAGCGGCCCTCTTCGGCGACCGGTACTTAAGCCTGTTCTCCGCGGTCTTCACCCTGGCGGTGCTCCTCGTGGCCGAGATCATCCCCAAGACCGCCGGCGTCATCTACTGCCGCCGCCTTGCCCCGGTACTGGCCCTGCCGGTGGGCTGGCTGGTGCGGCTGCTCGCCCCGATCATCTGGCTGTGCCGGGCCGTCACCGGGCTTTTCGGCTCCCAGGGCCGGGAGCTTCTGGTCTCGGCGGAGGAGATCGAGGTCATCGCCGCCATGAGCCTCAAGGCCGGCACCATCGCCCCGACCCAGGAAAAGGTGATCCACAACATCCTGCGCCTGGACGAAATCCCGGTGCGGGATGCCATGACCCCGCGCACGGTCACCTTCTCCCTGTCCGAGCACCTCACCGTCGGCGCCGCCAGGGAGCGGCTGCTCGACCTGCGGCGGCACAGCCGGGTGCCGGTCTACGACGCGGACCCCGACGATGTGGTCGGCATCGTCCTGGCCAAGGATATTCTGGCGGCCTGCGCCCAGGATCATGAAGATACCATCCTCACCAGCCTTATGCAGCCGGTGCATTTCGTTCCCGAGGCCGCATCCCTGGACCGGGTGCTGGTGGAGTTTCTGGAGCGGCGCCAACATCTCTTCGTGGTCGTGGACGAATACGGCAGCTTCACCGGGGTCATCAGCCTGGAGGACGTGCTGGAAGAGATTGTCGGCCGGGAGATCGTGGATGAGTCGGATCAGACCAGGGACATGCGGGACCTGGCCCGGCGGCAACGCCGCATCCTCACCGGCCAGGGCGCGGCCGGCTGAGGGAGGAGCGATCACAGGATCACCAGGAGGTAGGCGACCAGGAGCAGGCCCACCAGAAGGTGCACGGACAAGAAGTTGCCGAAGCGGACCAGCCCTTCGAAATCCTCCAGACTGAAGCGCCACAGCACATAAAAGCCGGCGATGGTGCCGTTCATCATGAAAAAGGCGGACAGGATCTGCACCGGAAAGTCCGGAATCCGGAAGGCAAGGCCGGCCAGGGGCAGGCTCAGCTGCCGGCCCAGGGTGGGCAGAAAGTCGCCCACCCCGGAAGCGAAGTAGCCCAGGCGATAGACCAGCTCACCGGTGAAGGCCATGGGCAGGAGCACCGGCACCAGGGGTGAGAAGCGACCGAAGGCTGGATCCTCGGTGATGCCGAAAAGCCGGGAGCCGAGGCGGATGAGGCCATGGACGCAGGCCACGGCTGCGGCCAGCAGCAGGCTGAAGGCCACGGCGTCCGGCAGCCCCAGGACGGTCATCGCCTCGGTGTACAGGGCTTCGCTCCGGAAGAAACGGGCCAGCTGCGAGCCGATGAGAAAGGGCACGATGTACGAGCAGGTGATGTAGCGGCCCTTGTTGCGGATCAGCTCGGTGTAGGGATTGCGGAGACGCAGCTGGGGGGAATCCCGCTGGCATAAAGGCAGGCAGTGGCCGCAGACCAGGCAGTGCAGGTTGTTCTGGATGCCGTAGGTGCCGAGGTAGACCGGACAGCCCCGCTGGCCGGCTGCCCCCCTCTTGCAGGCGAAGGTCGTACAGCCCCGGCAGCGGTCGTGGTTGGCTCGCAGCTCGGTGATGGACAGGGTGGCCGCGGCGCCGGTGATCCGCCCCAAAGGGCACAGATGCCGGCACCAGGCCTGGCCGGGAAAAAGCACCCCCAGAACCAGGGCGCCGCCGATAATGGCCAGAATGAGGAGCGAAGTGCCGGCCGGCGAGCGGTCCAGACCGGCCACCACCTCGCTCCAGATGATGGCGGCCAGGAGCACCACCGAGGCCTGGGCGCCATGGCGCTGCAGCCAGCCGGGGATCGGCAGATTGAGGCTCAGGCCCCGGCGCTGGAAATAGACCCCCAGGCCAGGAAAAGGGCAGATGCCGCACCACATCCGGCCGACGAAGAACCAGGAGAGGACCACCCCTGGCCACCACAGCCCCCAGGCCATGAACA
This sequence comes from Thermodesulfobacteriota bacterium, assembly GCA_040755095.1. NCBI lineage: Bacteria > Pseudomonadati > Thermodesulfobacteriota > Thermodesulfobacteriota bacterium. Next base: position 2,354 of record JBFMBH010000098.1, on the reverse strand, counting down.
CCGCCACATTCTCCCGGGGATCCTGGGGACCCAGGAGGCCCACCACCACCACGAAGGCGAAGATGAGGTCGCCGGCGGTGCGCAGCGTGGCGTAATGGCGGCGGTGGGCCAAAAAGCGCCTCAACCCGGGGAAGACCCAGAAGAGGTCGAGACGGTCTGCTTCCTCGCCGGCAATCAGGCTGCGCAGTCCCTTGGTCCAGAGCAAGGCGCTATTCCACCTCCTCCAACCGGACGCGGACCTCGATCCTGGCCTCACCCCGGGTGACGGCCAGGGTCACCTCGTCACCCACCCGGTAGCGGTCCAGCTCGTTGCGCAGATCGTCGTAGGTGGTCACCTCCCGGCCGTTCACCGCGGTGATGATGTCCCCCAGGGCGATATCCGCCCCCTGGCGCTCGGTGCCCCTGAGGCCGGCCGCCTCGGCAGCGCTCCGGGGCTGCACCGCCATGATGAGCACCCCGGTCACCCCCAGCCGCTGGGCCACCTTGTCGTTGGCGATGCTCACCCCCAGCCCTGGCTGGGCGACCCGGCCGTGGGTGATGATCTCCGGCACCACCCGGTTCACCACGTCTACCGGCACGGCGAAGCCGATGCCGGCGCTGGAGCCGGACGGACTGTAGATGGCGGTGTTGACCCCGATCAGCCGGCCGGAGCTGTCCAGGAGCGGCCCCCCCGAGTTGCCGGGGTTGATGGCGGCATCGGTCTGGATGACGTCCTGGATGGTCCGGCCGGTGGAGGATTGGATCTCCCGGCCCAGGGCCGAGACGATCCCCGAGGTGATGGTCTGATCCAGGCCAAAGGGGTTGCCGATGGCAAAGACCTTCTGGCCCACCAGAAGGCTCCGGGACTCCCCCACCGGAATCGGCCTGAGCTGCGCCGCCGGGGCGGCGATCCGCAAGACAGCGATGTCCTTGTCCGGCGCCGCGCCCACAAAGCTGCCCTTCCATACCGAATGGTCGGCCAGGGTGATCTCCACCCGGTTGGCATCGGCCAGCACGTGGTAGTTGGTGATGATGTGGCCGCTTGGATCCCAGACAAAGCCGGAGCCCGTCCCCTGGGGAATCTCGTAGACGTTGAGGCTGAACAGGCCGCGCCGGAGGCCGATGGTGGTGATGTAGACCACCGAAGGCGAGGCCGCTTGGAAGATCTCGATGGTGTTCCGCTCGTCGGCGGCCAGCTCACCCTGGGGAGTGACCGCCCGGGGCGTGGCCTCCACCCCGGGCAGCGGCCGATCACCCCGCTGCCAGATCCACCAGCCCACCAGGGCGAGCAGCACCCCCACCACGACGGGGGACAAACGCCCCCTTTTCGGTTCATCCATGGCTTTTGCGGCTCCTCTTGTTCCCCCAAGCACGGCACACCCACAGCGCCGGCAGCCTCACCGGTCTGGGCCGGCGTCCCGGGCGCGGAGAGAAAAGATACTGAGCCGGCAGAGCCACCGTCAACACAAATCAGGCCGGCCCCGCCCTTGCCATCCCCCCCGGGAATCTGTACTTTCGACAAGGGCGTGTGTTAAAATGGACTAGGTTCTTTGTCAGCCTGCCGGTCGGCCAGGGCTTTGTTGTGGCGGACCGGCCTTGTTGGCCGGATCACGAGGTGCCTTTCTTATGGATACGCCGCAGTCGGACCCCCTGGCCAGAACCCCTTCGGGCCTGGCGCTGACAGCCTGCCTCGCCGCTGCCATCGCTTCCCTCATGGCCCTCCCCCCGGCGGCCGCCAACATCCCCAACGGCATGCTTTGCGACGACTGCCACACCATGCACAACAGCCAGGACGGTGCGCCGGTAGCCCTGCTCTACAACCCGGGCAGCAACCAGCTGGAGGCGAGCACCACCCCCCAGGGCTCCCTCTTGCGCAAGGACTGCGTGGCCTGCCACACCGGCACCAACAACGGCGCCAACACCATCCCTTACGTCTTCTCCATCGAGCAGCCCACCTACGGCGCCACCGGCATCAGCGGCAACACCCTGGCCGGCGGCAGCTTTTACTGGGTGGCCCAGGGCGACAATGCCTCCGGCCACAACGTCAAGAACCTGACGACGCCGGATCCGGCAGCGCCCATCGGTCTTGGCACCACCCCACCGGGCGGCTCCCTGATGGCAAGCCAGATCACCTGCGCCGGCTATTACGGCTGCCACGGCGACCGGGGGGTGGGGGTCACGAACGAGACCACCGCCATGCACCGCTCCCATCATCCGGTGCAGACCGACCCGGTCAAGACCGGGGCCGACATCGTCTCCAGCTACCGCTTCCTGTCGGGCATCGCCGGCCGGGAGGACAGCGACTGGGAATACCAGCCCACCAGCGGCGCCCACAACCAGTACAAGGGAGAGGACCGGTCCTGGGACACCTCCGA
>JBFMBH010000097.1 GCA_040755095.1 Thermodesulfobacteriota bacterium | reverse complement strand
TTCGCCGTCCTCTGGCGGAAGCGATCCCTCGGCACCTACAGCGAAAAGGGCTGCCGCTGGGTCGAACGGATTCTCACCGTGCGCCAGACCTGCCGCCTCCGCGGCCAGCCCACCTTCCCCATCGTCGACGACGCCATCGCCGCCGCCAAAGGCCAACCTCCGGACCTCTCCTGGCTCAAGCAGTAACCGCGACTCCGCCACCCCAGGCCCCGAGCTGGCTCGGGCGTCCCCCCCTGTGATCAGGTACGATCAACCGGCTGCTCGATGCCGGACGCGGCGGGTTTGCCGGTGGACTGACCACCCGGAAATACGCCAGCATGACCAGGGCCAGCCGAGCGACCAGTTATCGGGAGATCAGCGACCTCCTGAACAAAGGGATGTTGATCAGGAATCCCGGTGAAGGACGCAGCGTCAGCTACGAGTTGGTCTGGCCAGACTGAGCCTTCCTGGATCACACGCCTGCTGGCAGAATCGCCGACACCACCGAAGAGGCCACCTCGGGCGATGGTCGCTGCCGCCGGCTGGTCTCCTCACCAGGATGCCCGGGGGCTCACAGAATGAGTCCGACCAGGGAGGCATCCGGGGCCGGTGCCGGGCCTTTGACCTGGACGAAGGTCATCTCCGGCAGCACCAGGCAGGTGAGATGGCCGCCGTAGACCGCGCCGGTGTCGAGGCCGATCTTGTTGGCCTGGACCAGGGGCTCGGGGAAGGGGGTGTGGCCGAAGACCACCCTCTTGCCAAAATCGTGGCGGCTGTCGAGAAACTCGTCCCGGATCCACAGGCGGACACTGGCGGGCTGGCGGTGGAGGGGAAGCCCGGGCCGGAGGCCGGCGTGGACATAGATGTGCTGGTCGTCCTCCCAGTAGGGCAGCAGGTCCTGGAGGAAGGCCTGGTGGCTGGCGGGCAGCTTCGGCCGCTCCCGCGCAAAGGGGTTGGCCACCCCGTAGCTTTCGAGGGTGGCCAGGCCGCCCAGGCCAAAGTAGTCGTACAACGACATGCCCCCGGGGGGCGAGCCGGCCAGATAGTCCAAGAGCATCCGCTCGTGGTTGCCCATGAGGGCGATCACCTGGAATTTCCGGCGGAGAGCGAGTATGGTGTCCACGACGCCCCGGGGGTCCGGGCCGCGGTCCAGGTAATCCCCCAGGAAGACGAAGGTGTCGCCGGCAGCCGGGGGCCCCAGCTGAGCCAGGAGCTGGGCCAGGGTGTCCCGGCAGCCGTGGATGTCCCCGATCACCAGGCGCCGGCCCATGCCCGCCTCCCCCGTGGTCTTTCAGGATCCGTTCCCATGCCCATCCGCCATCTGCCCCGCGCCGTGGTGACCCTCGCCGGTATCCCGTTTCTGACCTTTCTCACCAGCATCATGGCCATTCTGGTGGTGGTGGTGCTCCGGCGGCCTCCCGAGGCCGCCCACCGCCTGGCTATCTGGTGGGCCCGGACCATCGTCCGCCTGGCCGGTGTCACCGTGGAGGTGCAGGGCGGCGAGGACCTGGTGCCCGGTCAGCCGTACATCTTCGCCGCCAACCACCGGAGCCAGTTCGACATCTTTGCCCTGCAAGGCTTTCTGGGGCATTCCTTCCGCTGGCTGGCCAAGAAGGAGCTCTTCGCCATCCCCGTCTTCGGCCGGGGCATGCGGGCCGCAGGCTACATCCCGGTGGACCGGGCGCACGGCCGGGCCGCCCTGGTCAGCCTGGCAGAGGCCGCAGGCCGCATCGCCAGCGGCGTGTCGGTGATCATCTTTCCCGAAGGCACCCGCTCCCGGGACGGCCGGCTGCAGCCCTTCAAGGCCGGGGTCATGGTGCTGGCGCTCAAGGCCGGGGTGCCGGTGGTGCCGGTGGCCGTGGCCGGCACCTATCAGATCCTGCCCAAGGGCAAGCTCCTGGTCAACCCCGGATCCATCGCCATCCGGATCGGCAGGCCGATTCCCACCAGGGATCGGAAGCCGGCGGACAAACAGCTCTTGGCCGACGAGGTGCGCCAGGCGGTGGCCCGGCTGCTCGGGGAAGAGACAGCGCCTGCCGCCTCAGACCAGGCAGGGCTCCAGGAAGCGTAGGGCCCCGGCGGCGGCATCCATCTCCACCCGCACCCCCAGGGGCAGGATGCGGTTCTTTCCGCCGTGCCCCACCGGCAGCCCGGACCAGACCGGGATGCCCATCCCGGCCACCAGCTCGCAGGCCCGCGCCTCGATTTTGGCCATCTCGCCGCAGGAGACGAACTCCCCGAGGATGAGGCCGGCCAGGCCCTGCAGGCGGCCGCTGGCGGCCAGATGGGTGAGCAGGCGGTCCACCCGGTAGGTGGCCTCGTGGACGTCTTCCAGGAACAGGATGGCGCCGCGGAAGGACAGCTCCCAGGGCGTGCCCACGAGGTGGACCAGGTTGGTGAGATTGCCGCCCAGAAGCCGGCCCTGGGCGTGGCCCGGGACGAGGATGCGCAGGCTGTCGGCGGTCAGGACCGGGGGCAGGGGGCTGGCGAGGGTGGCGAGCCAGGCCGCCAGATCGTCAGGCCCCAGCCGGGGCAGGCCGGTGGCCATCGGCCCGTGGAAGGTGACGAGGCGGGTGCGGGCCAGGATGGCCGTCAGGAGCACGGTGAGGTCGGAAAACCCCACGTAGATCTTGGGCTGCCGGGCCAGGGTCCGGAAGGGCAGAAGGGGCAGCAGGCGCAGGCAGCCGTAGCCCCCCCGGAGGGCGACCACGGCCCGCACCGCCGGATCGGTGGCCAGGGCCATGAAGCCGGCGGCCCGCTCCTGGTCGGTGCCGGCCAGGTAGCCGCCGGCAGCCAACAGGCCCGGCGCCAGCTGGACCCGGTAGCCGTGGCGGGCCAGCAGCTCGAGGCCGGCGGTCAGCTCCTGCCGGGCGGCCAGGGGCCCGGCCGGCGCGACGATGCCGACGGTGTCGCCGGGCGAAAGGCGCGGTGCCCGCCGCAGGGGCTCACCGACGGGACGCGGTCGCATGGATGCGGGCCAGGCCTTCCAGGGTGAGATGGGGGTAGACCGCCTCGATGCAGGCGGCATGGGGGGCGATGGTTGCGGCCCAGCCGCCGGTGGCCAGCACCCTGGGCGCCGGCGGTGCCATCTCGCCGGCCAGGCGCGCCACCAGGCCATCCACCAGGCTGGCGTAGCCGAAAACCACCCCGGAGCGGATGGCCGCCCCGGGGTCGGTGCCGATGGCAGCAGCCGGCGGCTCCTCCAGATCCACCCGGGGCAGCCGGGCGGTCTTCTCGGCCAGGGCGGCGAGACCAAGGCCCACCCCGGGCACGATGGCCCCGCCCAGAAAGGCGCCGTCGGCGGCCACGCAGTCGAAGGTGGTGGCGGTGCCGAAATCCACCACCACCACCGCCTGCCGGCAGCGGTGGTAGGCAGCCAGCGCATTGACCAGGCGGTCCGGACCGACCTGCCCGGGCCGGGCCAGCCGGATGGGCATCCCCAGCCTGCAGTCCGGATCCCCCACCACCAGGGCCTCCTGGCCCAGGAGTGTCCGGGCCACCTGCCGCCAGCCCTTCTCCAGGGCCGGCACCACCGAGGCCACCACCATCCCGTCCAGGTCGGAGGCCGCAAGCCCGGCCAGGGACAGCAGGCCGGCCAGGGTCACCGCCAGCTCGTCGCCGGTCTGGCGGGGCTCGCTGGCCAGCCGCCAGTGACGAGCCAGGTCCGGACCGGCAAAGAGGCCCAGCACGGTGTGGCTGTTGCCGGCATCCACCGCCAGGAGCATGGTCAGGCCAGGTCCGCCTTCTTGACCAGGCTGCACAGCTCGTCCGCCATGGCCTCGATCTCGTCGGCCCTTTCCCCTTCCACCATCACCCGCAGCACCGGCTCGGTGCCGGAGTTGCGCACCAGGATGCGGCCGCGGTCGCCGAGCTGGGCGGTGAAAACGTCCAGCTGCTCCGGAAAGCCCGGGATCTGGGCCGGCTCCAGGCGGCGGCTCGTCTTGACATTCTTCAGCACCTGGGGATAGCGCTCCATGATCCTGGTCAGCTCCGACAGGGGACGGCCCTGCTTTTTCATCACCGCCAGGAGCTGCAAGGCGGCCAGAATCCCGTCACCGGTGGTGTTGTGGTCCAGGAAGATGAGGTGGCCGGACTGCTCGCCGCCGAAGTTGTAGCCCTTCTGGCGCATCTCCTCCACCACGTAGCGGTCCCCCACCCGGGTGCGCACCAGCTGGCCGCCCAGGGTGGCCATGGCCTTCTCCAGGCCCATGTTGCTCATCACCGTGGCCACCAGGGTCTTCTTGCGGAGCTTCTTCTTGGCCATGAGATCAGCGGCACACACCGCCATGATCTGGTCGCCGTCCACGATGGAGCCCTGCTCGTCGGCGATGATGACCCGGTCGCCGTCGCCATCCAAAGCGATGCCGAGGTCGGCGCCCAGGCTTTTGACCTGGGCCGCCATCTTGTCGGGATGGAGGGCGCCACAGCCGTCATTGATGTTCTTGCCGTCTGGATGCACCCCCAGGGCGGTGACCTTGGCCCCCAGCTCCTCGAAGACCGCCGGTGCCACCACATAGGTGGCGCCATGGGCGCAGTCGAGGACGATGTGCAGGCCGTCCAGGGTGTACTTCTTGGGAAAGGTGTTCTTGAGGAAGACCGTGTACCGGCCCCGGGCGTCTTCGATCCGCTTCGCCTTGCCGATCTCCTCGGCCACCGGCCGGAGGGTGGTGATCTTCTGGGAGAAGATGAGGTCCTCGATGTTGGCCTCCATCTCGTCCGGCAGCTTGAAGCCGTCGCCGAAAAAGATCTTGATGCCATTGTCCTGGAAGGGGTTGTGGGAGGCGGAGATCACCACCCCGGCATCGGCGCGCATGGAGGTGGTGATGAAGGCGATGCCCGGGGTGGGCAGGGGGCCCACCAGCAGGACATCCACCCCCATGGAGCAGATGCCGGCCGCCAGGGCGTTCTCGATCATGTAGCCGGACAGCCGCGTATCCTTGCCGATGACGATCTGGGTGCGGCGATGGCGGTCCTTGACCAGGAAGGCGATGCCGCGGCCGATCTGCATGGCGATTTCCGTGGTCATGGGGTAGGTGTTGGCCACCCCCCGCACGCCGTCGGTTCCAAAGAGCTTGCGCATGGCTTGATCCTTCATGGGATGGGGAAAGTGCCCTGGGAAGCTGCCAGGGCAGCGGGACTACTGGGGAGACAGACCGGGGGCCGGCAGGGAGGACGGCGGCAGCTCCACGGTCACCTCGGGGGGCTCGATGGCGAGGATGCGGGTCCGCTCCGGACCGACCGCGTCCACCCGGCGCTGCTGGCTGCCGGGTGTCAGCCCGTCCACGGCCACGGCGGCGGAGAACATCGACTTGAGATCCTTTTTGCCTTTGATGACGCTCAAAGGCAGCTCGGCCCGGATATCCACCCGCTCCGGCTTCAGAACCACGGAGGACGGGCCGTTGCCGGTGATCCGCACCGGCACCCCCCGCACCAGCCGCTCCTCGGTCTTTTCCAGGATGGCGATCTGGGCGGTTACCACCGTATCGCCAATGAGCTCGGACAGGGAGGGGTTGAGCGCCAGATGCACCAGGCGGGTGGTGGAGGCGGACAGGCCGCGGACGTCGATGGGGTCGGTGGTCAGGTAGTCCAGGGGCGACAGGAAGCTCTTGGGCCCGGAGATGTCCAGCTTGGCCGGCTCCACGGTCACCGAATGGACGACAAAGCCCTCGGCGGGCTGGCCGTCTGCCAGGGGCCGGATGGGCAGCTCCTTGCGGATCAGGGTGTCCAGCAGCAGGTTGATATGGCTGGGCTGGATGCGCTGCACCGTCACCCCCCGGGGGAAACGGATGTCCGCGGTCTGGTTCTGGATGACGACCGGACCCGGGGTCGCCCGGGTCAGGTCCACCGCCCGGGTGAGGTTCTGGTCGCCCAGGGCGCGGATGACGCTGCGGGGGCCGTTCACCGTCACCTCCAGCTGCTTCTTGAAGGGGTTGGCGATGACCAGGCCCTGGGGCAGGTTCAGGATCTCCACCGGCACGATGACCGTGGTGTCCACCTTGTCCTCACCCACCACGAAGTACCACAGGAACATGGCAAAAAGGAATGACAGCAGCCGCAGGTGCCAGTCCTTGGGCCAGTTGATCTCCGGCAACGGAGTGCTCAGGATTTCGCGAACCAGTTTCGCCATAGGGGGGTCTTGTACTCTTCCGGCACGAAGATCTTCTCCAGCTCGGAGCGCAGGGTGGCCACGTCCATGTTGGTGGTGATGGCGCCGTGGCGGACCAGGGAGATGCGCTGGGTCTCCTCGGAAACGACGATGATCACCGCATCCGTCTCTTCGGACAGGCCGATGGCCGCCCGGTGGCGGGTGCCCAGCTCCTTGCTGATATAGGGGTTCTTGCTGAGGGGCAACAGACAGCCGGCGGTGACGATGCGGTCCTTGCGGATCACCACCCCGCCGTCGTGGAGCAGCGAGGATGGCTGGAAGAGGGTGACCAGGAGCTCCTTGGAGAGCCGGGCGTCGATGGGATGGCCGCTCTCCAGGTAGTCCTTAAGGCCGGTCTCCCGCTCCAGGATGATGAGGGCGCCGATCTTGCGCTTGGACAGGAACTGGGCAGTGACGATCACCTCGTCCAGGACATAGATGGCCGCTTCCTTGGACTTGAAGATGGGCGGCGTCTGGCCGACCTGGGTCAGGGCCCGGCGGATGTCCCGCTGGAAGATGATGATGATGACGAGGAAGATGGAGCTTAGAAAGGTGCCCAGGAGCCAGTACAGGGTGAAGAGCTCGAACTCCCGGGCCAGGAAGTAGACCACGAGCAGGATGGCCAGGCCCGCCAGCATCTGCACCGCCCGCGTGCCCCGGATCATGAGGATGATGCGGTAGATGAGATAGGAGACGACCAGAATGTCGACCCCGTCCTGCCAGCGAAGGGCTCTCAGCAAGTCCAGCATGGGTATGGCGCGCCCGGTCCGAAGAGAAGCGCATCGCGGCCCCCTCCGGGCCGCTCGCACAAAGGAGACGTATCATACACCATCCGGACGGCACAGTGAAAAGGCATTTTGCCCCCGGTCGCATCAGCCGTCCTCCTCCAGCCACAGGAGGCCCAGGTCCATGGGGATGGCCGCAAACGGCTCCACCTGCACCTGGTCATTCTCGGCATAGGTACCGAGCACCACCCACCTGCCGGCCTGACGGCCGTGGAGTGGCCACCAGCTCGCCGTCGATGATCTCTCCGGTCACGCCCTCGGGGAGGTCGTTGAGATCGGCGTAGACGGTTCTTCTCCGGGCTGGCTCCGACATGGTGTGCTTCTGGGCTGTATGTGGGGCGTGTAGCCGCGTAACGCCACCTCTTTTCCCTGCGGAGAGGAGGCACGGGGGGAACAATTGCCGTCCAGCCCAAGTCTACTGCATGCCCACCAGGTCCAACGCGATATGCAACGCCTCATCAAGCGCGTCCATCTTTGCCGCTGGCAGGACGCCCACGTAGTTGGTCAAGACCGATTTGGGCAGGCTGACCAGCTCATCACAGTGAATGCTGCTGTCGTGCTTGAGGCCTTCATCGATGCCGACGGGCACCTGTGTGGATAGGCCATGGTGAGCCGAATAGACGGGAGCGCAGATGACTGTCGAGAAGCGTGATTCGATAAGCACCTGGCGGCTGACCACGACAAACACCCGCTGCTTCCGCGGGTCCCGCGCCAGGGGACTGGCCACCCGATAAAGCTCGCCTCTCTTCACGGCATGACCTGGTAGTCCAGCACCTCAGCCGCTTCCTGATTCAGCCGGTCCGCCTCCCGGTTGAGGATGGCAAGATCTCTCCTCTCCCGCTCCAGGCGAAGGAGTTGCGCCACATAGGCACGGACGGCCGTTTCAATAAAGGCGGAGCGGTTTTTGAAATCCCCCGACCACTGATCGATCGCCGCCAGAACATCGTCAGACAGGGTGATAGAAGTCTTGATTTTCATACCGCAAACATACTCTCGCCGCCTGGCCGAGTCAATCAGCCGCCGGCGCCGAGCGCCCTGCCCAAGGCGTGGCGCGGGGTGATCTCAGCGCCCGGCGCCACCCAGGCCCAGCTCCTGCCATTTCTCGTCCAGCCGTTTGGCGGATACCGGCAGGCGGGTGCCCAGCTCCGGGGCGAAGAGGGAGACCTGGAATTCGGCCAGAAGCTGCCGGTATTCCACCAGGCGGCTCCGCTGCTCGGCGGTCAGGGCCTCCGGCCGGATGCCGGTCAGCCGCTCCAGGTGCCGCTCCAGCTGCCGCGCCTTGTCGCTGTCCCGGGCCGGCGCGGCGTGGGCCCGCTCCACCCGCACCGCCAGGGCCTTGAGATAGCGCGGCAGGTCGGCCAGATCAGCGAAGGTCATGGTGGTCAAAAAATCCCGGGGCACGATCCGGGCTACCTCCTGGCGGTAGTGGGCGAAGCGGGCGGCATCAGCCGGGCTGCGGCCGGCCAGGCCCTCGAAGCGGCCGATGACCACGATGGTCGCCCGGCGCTCCCCCAGCACCGCCAGCACCCCCTCCCGGATCCGGCGGCCCTGCCGGGCCAACTCGCCGCCGGCAAGCCCTGCCTTCAGGGTCTCCCAGGCCGCCTTCTCCGGCATCACGCCGCTGGCGGCCTGGAACAGCTCGGTGAGGATGAAGGACATCAGATCCTGGTGGAAGCCGGTCTCGTCGCCAAAGCCTTCATAGAGCAGCCACTGGTTGCGGGGGAGACGCCAGTCCTTTTTGAGGAGCCGCAGCTCACTGGCAAAGGCCAGGCTGGCCCAGGCCACCAGGCCGGCCCGGCCGAGCTGCGCCCGCTCCTCGGCCGTGGCGAAGAGCTGGATCCCCAGGCTGCCGTCCGGGCTGACCGCCAGGCCCGGGTAGGCGAAGCCCGCCGGCCCGGGGCCGGCCTCGGTGAGGGGCAGCCGCTCCGGCAGCTCCGGGAAGGGGGCAAGGCCGATGCCGGTGCGCTGCCAGCGCTGGCGCAGGGTCGTAAGGCGGCGGTCCCCCACCGCCGGCAGGGGCTCCTGCACCAGGTCCGACCACTGGCGACTGGCCCGCACCGTGCGGCCCTGGTCATCCACCACCGCCAGCCGCAGCCGCAGATGGTCGGGGATGGCGGCCCCGGCCCAGGCCTGGCGGGGGATGCGCAGGCCGAAGAGCTGCAGGATCCGCCGCTCCAGCGCGGCGAAAAGAGAGCCCTCTGTCGGGTCGAGGCCCTGGCACAGCCGGGAGGCGGTCTGGGGGATCGGCACCAGCTCTTTGCGGATGGACTTCGGCAGGCCCCGGAGAAGGGCCACCACCTTCTCCTCCAGAAGGCCCGGCACCGTCCACTCGAAGGCCTCGGCCGGCAGCGCGCGCACCAGATCGGCGGGCAGCATGACCGTGACGCCATCGTCCTCGGCTCCATGCTGGAAGCGGTAGCTTAGGGGCAGGACGGTGCCGGCCATCGCAAGCTCTTCGGGAAAGCGGTGCCGGTCCTCGGCGGACGGTTGCTGCCTCAGGAGATCGGCCTCGGTCAGGCGCAGAGAGTCGTCGCCCCCCCGGCGCCGGATGAGCCGGTCGAGACCACTTTGGCTGGCGATGCCCGCCGGCAGCCGGGTCTGGTAGAAGGCGAAGATCGTCTCGTCATCCACCCTGAGATCCCGCCGCCGGAAGCGGTCCTCGAGAAGCTCCACGGCCTGGATCAGGGCCTGGTTGTGGGCCAGGAAGGCGTAGCGGCCCCGCAGCTCGCCGGCCATGAGCCCTTCCCGGATGAAGATGGCGCGAGCCGCCTCCCGGTCGATGCGGGCGAAGTCGATGCGCCGGCCGGCCTCCACCGTGAGCCCGAACAGGGTCACCCGCTCGCACGCCGTCACCTGACCCCGGCTCTTCTCCCAGCGGGGCTCGCTGTGGGTGTACCGGCACAGATCGCCGGCCAGGGGCTCCAGCCATTCCGGCCGGATGGCGGTCACGGTGCGGGCATAGAGCCGGGTGGTCTCCACCAGCTCGGCCGCGACGATCCAGGCCGGGGCGCGGTTGAACAGCACGCTGCCAGGATGGATCATCGCCGGCCGGCCGTGGGCGGCGGTGTAAAGGTTACGCTCCTTCTTCACCGCGATGTTGCGCAACAGACCAGCCAGGAGGGCCTGGTGGATGCTGTCTGCCGCGGCGGGCAGCTCGTTGGCGACAAAGCCCTCCTCCTCGGCCAGCACCTCCCGGATCTGGTCGTGGACCTCCCGCCACTCCCGCAGCCGGTTGAAGGACAGGAAGTTGGCCCGGCAGTACTTGCGGAAGCGGCCCTGGCTCTTCACCTGGTCCCAGACCGCCATGGCCTGGCGCCAGATGCCAAGCAGGGTGAGGAAGTCGGAGGTCGGATCGGCAAAGGCCTTGTGGGCCGCCTCGGCCTCTGCCTCGCGGTCCGCCGGCCGTTCCCGGGGATCCTGCACCGACAGGCCGGCGGCGATCACCGTCACCTCGGCGAGGGCGTTCCGCTCCCGGGCCTCGATGATCATGCGGCTCACCGTGGGATCCAGGGGCAGGCGGGCCATGAGTCGGCCCCGGGGGGTGAGCTTTTTGGCGTCGTCGATGGCCCCCAGCTCCCGCAACAGGGCGAGGCCATCCCGGATCGCCCGGGAGGAGGGCCGGTCGATGAAGGGGAAGGCCTCCGGATCCCCCAGATCCAGGGCGAGGAGGCGCAAAATGACCTCGGCCAGGTTGGCCCGCAGGATCTCCGGCGGCGTGAAGCGCGGCCGGTCGGTGTAATCCGCCTCGCTGTACAGCCGGATGCAGATGCCTGGCCCCAGGCGGCCGCACCGGCCCAGGCGCTGGTCCGCCGACGAGCGGGAGATCGGCAGGATCGGCAGGCCGTGGGTGCGGGCCCGGGGGTTGTAGACCGAAAGGCGGGCCAGGCCGGTGTCCACCACGTAGCGGATGCCCGGCACGGTGACCGAGGTTTCGGCAACGTTGGTCGCCACCACGATCCGCTGGCCCGGGCCAGGCTGGAAGATCCGCGCCTGGCCGGCGGCGGACAGCCGGCCGAACATGGGCAGCACCGTGGCCCCGGCCAGGCGCTCTCCCTCCAGGGTGGCCACCGTCTCCTGGATGTCCCGCTCGGTGGGCATGAACACCAGGATATCGCCGGCACGATCCCGGCTCCGGATCTCCCGCACCGCCGCCACCGCCCCGTCCACATGGGTGACCTCGCCGGCCTCCTCATCCTCCGCGCTCAAGGGCCGGTAACGGACCTCCACCGGATAGGTCCGGCCCGAGACCTCGATGACCGGTGCCCCGGCGAAGGCGGCCTGGAACTTCTCGGTATCGATGGTGGCCGAGGTGATGACCAGATGGAGATCCGGCCGCCGGGGCAGAAGCCGCCGGAGGATGCCCAGCAGGAAGTCGATGTTGAGGCTGCGCTCGTGGGCCTCGTCGACGATGATCGTGTCGTATGCGAGAAGATCCGGATCCGTCTGGGTCTCGGCCAGGAGCATGCCGTCGGTGACGAACTTGACCCGGGTGCCTGGCCGGGTCTGGTCCTGGAAACGGATCTTGTGGCCGACGAAGCCGGGGCCGCAGGCGGCCAGCTCTTCCGCCACCCGGGCCGCGACCGTGACGGCAGCGATGCGCCGCGGCTGGGTGCAGCCGATGCGGCCAAGTCGGCCCCGGCCGGCCGCCAGGCACATCTTGGGCAGTTGGGTGGTCTTGCCCGAGCCGGTGGCGCCGGTGACGATCACCACCTGCCGGCCGGCGATGGCGGCGACGATCTCCTCGTGATGGGCGCTGATCGGCAGCTCGGCCGGGTAGCGGATGGCGAGCGGCTCCACCGGCTGCCAGGCAGGCGGCCGGCTCCCGGCCGGCCGGGGTGGCTGGCGGGAGGAAGAAAGACGGCGGGAGCGGGGCACGTTGGTCTTCTGGGCAGGTTCGGGGCAGGGAAGGCCGGGCAGCTGACATGCCCCAGACGGTGATGGATCGCTCCCGGGTGCTGCTCGTTTTCTCAAGGGGCGTCGGACGGGCGCAACGTGTCTCTGTTCCGTCTTTCCAGGAGCAGAAAATAGCCCAGCACCAGCAGCCCGAACAGGGTGTAGACGGCGGTGCAGACCCGTGGCGGTACGTCCCAGTAGACGAGCCGGCCGAGCCAGTGCTGGAGAAAGGACTCGGTGGGCACCGGCTCGCCGGCCGCGGCCCGGTACTGGTACTCCAGCAGCGTGAGCGGGCACCAGCGGCCGGCCCAGGCCTGGAGGGTGATGAACAGGACCAGGCCCAGGTGCACCATCCGGGGAGAGCGGTGCAGCACCCAGCGCCAGCGGCGGTGGTAGCCAGCCATGAACAGGGCCTGGCCACCCACCACCAGGACCACGACCACGGCATGCAGGACCAGGATGAGGTCGGCGATCGGCATCGTGCTCCGGGGTTCCAGGCCTGGTCTACGCCCAGCAGCTCCCTGTCGGCGGTCCCCGGCCGGCCGTTCTCGGCCTCGGCCTCACAGGTTTCACCCCTTCCTGGCTGTCACCACGATGGTGCGGCCCAGGAGGATGGGCAGCCCGTTGAGGCTTTGCACCAGGGCCCGGTTGGAGTCGTCGATGGTGCGGTACTTCCTGGCTTCCCGCAAGCCGATCCAGGCCGCCATCAGCCGGATGGGCAGCCACCAGAGGATGAGCTTGCCCAGGCCGGAGCGCTGGTAGCGATCCACGGTGATGGCCATGCCGGTGAAGCCCAGCTCGGCCAGGGCATGGACGAGGTAGAAGACGGACACCGGATTGATATGGCCGGCGCAGGACTCCCGGGAGCGGTTGCCCACCGGCAGCGGCCCCATGAGAGGAGTCGAGGTTGAGCACGTTGGGGGTGGTGAGGACCAACAGCCCGCCGGGCCGCAAGACCCGAAATGCCTCCCGGAGGATGGCCCGGAAATCCTCCAGATGCTCAATGACCTCGGTGGCAGTGACCAGATCGAAGGCCGCATCCGGATAGGGCAGGTGCTGGTCGGCGTTGAGATCGACGATGTCGACCGTCTGGCCCGGAAGGCGCATCAGGTCAGCGGTGTAATCGCAGCACCGGGAGACAACGGCGAAGCGCTCCCGGAGCTGGCCGATCAGCTCGCCGCTGCCGGAGCCGATGTCCAGATGCTGCCAGGTGGCACCCCGGGGCAGATGGGCCGCGATCTGGCGGGCGACGGCCCGGTAGATGGGGCTGGTGCTCACCGGGCCCCTCGGGGCCTCTGCCGGCCGGCTCCGGTGCCGGGTCGGAGGGACCTCATGGCCCAGCCTCCCGGGTGGCCAGCACCCGGAAGCCCAGGCGCTCGGCCAGATTGCTGGCCAGGCGGGCCAGGGCCCGGTTGCGGTGGTCCCGGCTGGCAACGGCATCCTCGCCCACGGTGGCCGGCTCGTCCATGACCAGGGCTGGCTCGTGCCACAGGGTGCGGCCGTCGGCGGTGAGCAGGCGCACATCGCAGGTGACCTGGGCCCGCAGCTCCTCGGCCCGGTCGAAGGCCCCGTAAGCCCGGCCGGGCAGCCAGAGCTTGACGATGGAGCCTGCCAGCTCCAGCTCCGCCGGATCGCCGGAGCCGGTCACCACCAACCAGCCGGCCTTGCGGAACCAGTCCGCCAGGGCGCGCTGGAAGGTGGCCTCCAGCCCCAGCTCGTTGGAGCGGTTCTGCCACATCGGCAGCCGGATGGCCCGGTGCTGGCCGCCGGCCATGGTGGCAGCCGGATGGCGGTAGCCGCAGCCGGCGGCGAGCAGGCACACCCCGAAGAGGGCCAGGACCAGCCGGGTCATCATCCCGCCACCACCAGATTGACCAGCTTGTCCGGCACCACAATCGCCTTCCTGACCGGCTTGCCGGCCAAAAAGCGGAGCACCTTGTCGTCGGCCAGGGCCATGGCCTGCAGCTCGCCGCTGGCCGTGCCGGGGGGAACCGTCAGACGGCTGCGGAGCTTGCCGTTCACCTGCACCACCACGGTCACCAGGTCCTCCTGGGCCACCGCCGGGTCGAAGGCCGGCCAGGCGGCAAAGGCCAGGGGCTGGTCGTGGCCCAGGGTCTGCCACAGCTCCTCGGCCAGGTGGGGCACCATGGGGGAGAGCAGCGTCACCACGGCCTCGATGGCCTCCCGCAGCACCGCCGGCGCCACGGTTGTCGCTGCCTCGGCCGCGGTGGCGGCGGAGATGGCGTTGGTCAGCTCCATGATGGCGGCGATGGCGGTGTTGAAGTGCAGCCGGGTCTCGATGTCCTCGGTGACCTTGCGCATGGTCTGGTGGGTCTTGCGGTGCAGGTCCCGGCTGGCCGCATCGAGGTCCGCTGGCGCCGAGCCGGCTGCTGCCAGGACCGGCAGCTGCTCGTGCACCAGGCGCCAGACCCGGGACAGGAACCGGGAAGCCCCTTCCACCCCTTGGGTGCTCCACTCCAGATCCTTGTCCGGCGGCGCGGCGAAGAGGCTGAAGAGGCGCACCGTATCCGCGCCGTAGCGCTCGATCAGGGCGTCCGGATCCACGACATTGCCCTTGGATTTGGACATCTTGGCCCCGTCCTTGAGCACCATGCCCTGGGTGAGGAGCCTTGCGGCCGGCTCATCCACGGACAGATACCCCATGTCCCGCAGCACCTTGGTGAAGAACCGGGCATAGAGGAGATGGAGCACCGCGTGCTCGATGCCGCCGATGTACTGGTCCACCGGCAGCCAGGCCGCCACTGCCTGGGGGTCGAAGGGCCTGGTATCCTCCCGGGCCGAGGTGAAGCGGGCGAAGTACCAGGACGACTCCACAAAGGTGTCCATGGTGTCGGTGTCCCGTCGCCCCGGCCCGCCGCAGGCCGGGCAGGGGACGTGCACGAACTCGGCCATGGCAGGCAGCGGCGAGCGGCCGTCGGCGGGCCAGACGAAATCCGTGGGCAGCACCACCGGCAGGTCGGCCTCGGGCACCGGCTGCGGGCCGCAGGCCTGGCAGTGGATGATGGGGATGGGCGCTCCCCAGTACCGCTGCCGGGACAGGCCCCAGTCTCTGAGCTTGTAGGTGACGTGGGCCTGGCCGAAGCCCTCCTTCTCGGCCTGGGCGGTGATCGCCCCCTTGGCCTCCTGGGAGGGCAGGCCGGTGAAGGGACCGGAGGCCACCAGCACCCCCGGCTCCTCGTAGGCCGCGGTCAGGGCCGGCCGGCTGGCGGCCACCTCCTGGCCGGGCGGCACGATCACCTGCCGCACCGGCAGGCCGTAGCGGGTGGCGAATTCGAAGTCCCGCTGGTCGTGGGCCGGTACCGCCATCACCGCGCCGGTGCCGTATTCCATGAGCACGAAGTTGGCGGCCCAGATCGGCACCCGCTCGCCGGTGAACGGGTTGCGGCAATAGCGGCCGGTGAAGACCCCGGCCTTGTCCAGCTCCTGCTCATGCTCCTGGCGCTGGCGGGCGATGCGGGTCTCGGCCACGAAGCGGGCCAGCGCGGAATCCGCTCCCTCGCTGGCCACCACCTCGGCCACCATGGGGTGATCCACCGCCAGGCTCATGAAGGTGACGCCGAAGATGGTGTCCGGCCGGGTGGTGAAGATGGCCAAGGGCTGGTCGCTGCCCTCCACCGGGAACCGGACCAGGGCACCGGTGCTCTTGCCGATCCACTGGCGCTGCTGGCTGATCACCCGCTCCGGCCAGCCGGTAAGCTGGTCGAGGCCGGCAAGAAGCTCCTCGACGTAGGCGGTGATCCGGAAGAACCAGCAGGCCATCTCCCGGGGCTCCACCTCGGTGTGGCAGCGCCAGCAGGCTCCTCCCTCCACCTGCTCGTTGGCCAGCACCGTGTGGCAGCCCTCGCACCAGTTGACCGTGGTGAGCCTCTGGTAGACCAGGCCCCGGCGGAGCATCTCGATGAAGAAGCGCTGCTCCCAGCGGTAGTACTCCGGCGCACAGGTGGCCAGCTCCCGGTCCCAGTCATAGGACAGGCCCATGCGCTGGAGCTGCTTCTTCATGGCGGCGATGTTGTCGAAGGTCCAGGCCGCCGGGTGGATGCCTCTTTTGATGGCCGCGTTCTCCGCCGGCAGGCCGAAGGCGTCCCAGCCCATGGGATGGAGCACATCGAAGCCCTGCATCCGCTTGTAGCGGGCCAGGACATCGCCGATGGTGTAGTTGCGCACATGCCCCATGTGGATGGCCCCGGAAGGGTAAGGGAACATCTCCAGGACATAGTACTTGGGCCGCTGGGGCAGGAGGCCCACCCGCCAGGCCTGACTCTCCTGCCAGCGGGCCTGCCAGCGGGCCTCCACCGCGGCACTGTCGTAGTCGGGAATCTCGTTTGCGGTCATGGCTGCTCCTTGGGCTATTCCTGGCTGGTGATGCTGCAACACACTTCCCGCCCGCTTCAGTCGCCCGCGAAGCCTTCACCACGGGGGTCGCCCTGGGCCAGGTTTTCGAAGGTGCTGAAACGGTCCAAAAAGGTCATCATCACGGTGCCGGTGGGGCCGTTGCGCTGCTTGCCGATGATCACCTCAGCCAGCCCCCGGTTCGGATTGTCTTCCGCTTTGTTGTAGACCTCATCCCGGTAGATGAAGCAGATGAGGTCTGCATCCTGCTCGATCGCTCCCGATTCGCGAAGATCCGACAGCTGGGGCCGCTTGTTGGGCCGCTGCTCCACCGAGCGGTTGAGCTGGGACAGGGCCACCACCGGCACCGACAGCTCCTTGGCCATGGCCTTCAAGGCCCGGGAGATCTCGCTGATCTCCTGCTCCCGGCGCTCGGTGCGGCTGTGGCCCCGCATGAGCTGCAGGTAGTCCACCACCACCAGGCCCAGGTTGTGCTCGCTCTTGAGGCGCCGGGCCTTGGCCCGCATCTCGAGGGCAGTGATGGCCGGGGTGTCGTCGATGAAGATCGGGGCCTCGGAAAGACGCCCGGCCGCCCGGATGAGCTTCGGCCAGTCGGTCTCCTGGATGAAGCCGGTGCGCAGGCGGTGGGAATCCACCCGGCTCTCCGAGCACAAGAGCCGCATGCCCAGCTGCTCCTTGGACATCTCCAGGGAGAAGATCACCACCGGCACCTTCCGGTGGATGGCGGCGTGCTGCGCCATGTTCATGGCCAGGGCGGTCTTGCCCATGGAGGGCCGGCCGGCCAGGATGATGAGGTCCGAGGGCTGGAGGCCGGCGGTGCGCTTGTCGAATTCGGCATAACCGGTGGCCACACCGGTGATGAGCTCCTTGCGCTCATAGAGCCGCTCCACCATCTTGAAGGTGCCCTTGATGATGGTGCTCATGGGGAAGGTGGACTGGGAGCTCTTGGCCCGGGAGATCTCGAAGACGGTCTCCTCCACCTCGTTCAGGAGCTCGTCGATATCGTCCTGCTCCTCGTAACAGCGGGCAGCGATGTCCGAGCAGACCTGGATGAGACGCCGCAGCACCGACTTCTTGCGGACGATCTGGGCGTAATAAAGGATGTTGGCGGTGGAGGGCACCCCGTCGGTGAGGGCTGCCACCGCAGCCGGCCCACCGATCTCGTCGAGCTGGTTGCGCTCCTTGAGAATGTTGATGAGGGTGATGAGGTCCTGGGGCTCGTTGCGCTCCAGCAGGGTGATCAGGGCGGAGAAAATCCGGCGGTGGGCGGTGCGGTAGAAATCCTCGTCCTGGAGGATCTCGATGACCCGCAGCAGAGAGTCGTTCTGGAGAAGGGCGGCGCCCAGGACGCACTGTTCCGCCTCCAGGTTCTGGGGGGGCAGGCGCAGG
>JBFMBH010000096.1 GCA_040755095.1 Thermodesulfobacteriota bacterium | reverse complement strand
AAGATCGAGTCACCGGCCAGCCGCTCCCACATCTCGGCCATCAGCTCCAGTGCACGGTTGTTGGCCGCCAGCACTGCCTGGAACCGGCGGAAGACCTCGCCCACCGGCAGGTCTTCCCCGGTCATGGTCCGGGCCAGCCAACGGCCCAGGGAAAGGAGGAGCTGCTGGCCCCGGCTGCCCATGCCCATGGAGCTGCCGGCGGTCAATGGGAGCCGCCGCCTCCCTTCTTGAAGATGCCTCCCACCGCAAAGCCGACCACCAGGGCGATGACGATGGCCACCACCCCGTACACAGCGCCCCGCTCAAAGGCCAGCCGAGACAGAAGCTGCACCGGACCGGTCATGGCCACCGTGATCTGGCTGGTCGCCTGGCCGGTGACCTGGCCGTCCTGAACCGCATAGACCTGCACCTGATAGGTGCCGGGCTGGGCCTGGAAGGGCCAATCCAGGGCCAGCTGGAAGCCGCCTTGGCCATCTTGTTGCACGCTGCCTTCCCGTACGGCGTACAGGTGCTCGGATTCCTTGAGCCGGACAAACTCGGCAAACCAGTCCCCGGCCGGCATCGTCCCCGCCTCGGAAACGATGGTGGACGAGGCGGCCAGGGCCTGGTAGCCCAGGCGGAAGCGCGCCTGCTCCCCGGGCGTGACCATGCTGGCCAGGTCCTTGGAGGTGTGGAGCAGGTAGGTGGCGGGCAGGTTGTGGAAGACCAGGGTGCCGATCTTCATCCAGAAGATGCCGGCCGCCTTGCCCTTGTAGCGCAGATGGACGTCGGCCGGCTCCTGGCTGACCGCAACCACGATGTCGGCCGCCGGATCCGCCTGGCCGGTGACGCTCACCGTGGCGCCATGATAGCCCATGGTGATGGGGATCTCGCTTGGGGACACCGCGAAGGTAGGCGCGGCGGCAAGCGCGGGAGCCGGCAGGCCCCCCAGAACAGCTGCCAGAAGGATGACAAAGCCAAAGCGCTGGCTGGCGTGACGATGCGACATGTTCAGTGACCTCCGGCGTAGGCGAGGAGAAGGGAAGGCTGCAGGATCAGCTCGAAAACCAGCTTGACGGTCACCGCGAGCACAATGACCGACAGGAGGATCTTGAGCTGATCGCCATGGAGCTTGCGGCCCAGGATGGTGCCGATCTGGGCCCCGAAGACCGAGCCCACCAGGAGCAGGATGGCGAGCAGGAAGTCCACGGTGTGGTTCATGACCGCCTGCAGGAAGGTGACCTCGATGCAGGTGAACAGGATCTGGAAGAGGCTGGTGCCCACCACCACGTGCATGGGGATGCGCAGGAGGTAGATCATCACCGGCACCATCAGGAAGCCGCCGCCCACCCCCATGATGGCGGCCAGCACCCCGACAAAGCCGCCCAGGCCGACCGGCACCAGGGCAGAGTGGGTGACCCCCGATTTGTCGAAGAAGGTCTGGGCCGGCAGGCGCCCCAGAAGGCCGCCGGACTTGCCGCCCCCCTGGCGGCCTTTGCCGTGGCTCGGGTTGGCCTTGGCCTTCCTGAGCGCGATGAGGCTTTCAAAGAACATGAAGGTGCCCACCACCCCCAGCATGACCACGTAGGTCATCTTGATCAGGAAGTCGGCGCCGCCGGTAGCCTTGAGCATCTTGATGAGCTGCACGCCGCCGGCCCCGCCCAGAAAGCCGCCCACCAGCAGCAGGATGCCCATCTTGTAGTCGACGTTGCCCAGCCGCCAGTGGGAGAACATGCCCGACGAGGAGGCGGCGACGATCTGGTTGGCGTCAGTGGCGGCGGCAATGGTGGGCGGAATGCCGATCATCATCAGCAGTGGGGTCATGAGAAAGCCTCCTCCAACCCCGAACAGGCCGGACAACAGCCCGACCATGAGTCCGAGACCACTGACCAGAAGAAAATTGACGCTGGTCAGCGCGATTGGCAGATACATGTACATGGACGTCCTCCCCTTGTGACAGTTTGTTGTGATGGTGCCTTGGGTCTTGCCGCAAGCCTCCCCCCTCTCCCCTGGCGCCTAGCCGTCCGGGACCGGCGGCGCCCGGTCGCCGCTGGCCGTGGTGCTGGTGCCGCCGGGCACGGCGATCATGGTCCAGAACGAGCGCATGGCCCAGTCCTGGTCCCGGGCGATGGCCCGGCGAACGTCTTCCAGCCAGCGCCCCACCCGCCGCTCCTCGCTGCGGTCGTCGGCCCCCACCACCAGGCAGCGGATGCGGTGCTGGCGCAGGAAGGCGATCAGCTCCCTTTCCTCCTCCACCGGCAGGTCGTGACACTCCACCGCCACCCCGCACGCATCGGCCTCCCGCAGCAGGATGGCCAGGCTGTGACCCAGCGAGGTTTCCTGGCCAGCGGCGGCCGGCCGGCGGTCGCGCAGGCCGAACACCGTGTCGTCGGTACGCCGGGCCAGGGAGACCGCATGATCCACGGCGTGCCGATCCGCCTGGTTTCCGGTCAACAGAACAGCGATCCCCATAAGGCGTGATCCTCGGCATGCTCGGCCTGCGGCATGCAGGCTCCACCGGGCCAAAGCAACGGCCGTGCCAAGGAGGGCGCTATCGAATCTTTTGCTTGAAATTCAACCGGTTATCGAATTGACGACAGGAGGGGCGGCAGGCGGGATGCTCACAATGAAACAGGGTACCGGCCCAACAGGCGGCCGGCGGCCGCTTCAGGCTGGAACAGCTGTTCAAGGCTGCAACAGGGCGGCAGTCATGGCAGCCATGGGAGTCAGGGAAGCTATGGGACCAGGCAGGGCGCCGGGCACCGCTCTCCCATGATTCCCATGACTCCCATCAATCCCATCGCCGTGACAGAGCTATGGGAAGAAGCACGTCAGGCAGAGGCTATCCCTTACGACTTGTCGGGCACGAAGCGGAAATCCCGCAGCCGGCGCCAGAGTGTGGTGCGGGAGATGCCCAGGAGGCGGGCGGTCTCGCTCTGGTTGAAGCCGGTGCGGCGGTAGACCTCCAGGATGTGCTCCTTGGCGATGTCCTGGAGGCGCGGCGTTTCCTGGCTGGGGCCCACCGCGTGGGACTCCACGAAGAAGAGGTCGGGGGGCAGATCAGCCCGGCTGAGGGTGGGGGTGGCCGCCAGGGCCACGGCCCGCTCGACGATGTGCTCCAGCTCCCGGACGTTGCCCGGGAAAGGATAGCCGAGAAGGGGCTCCAGGAATTCCGGGGCGACGGCCGGCACCGGCTTGCCGTACCGTTGGCTGGTCTTGGCCACAAAATGGGCGGCCAGGGCCGGGATGTCTTCCCGGCGGTCCCTGAGCGGCGGCAGCTCGATGGCCACTACCTTGAGCCGGTAGTAGAGATCCTGGCGGAAGGCGCCGCTGGCCAGCATCCGGTCGAGATCCTGGTTGGTGGCAGCGATGAACCGGACGTCCAGGTCGATGGGCCGCACTCCACCCACCCGCAGAAAGGAGCGCTCCTGGATAACCCGAAGGAGCTTGACCTGCATGGCCAGCGGCATCTCGCCCACCTCGTCCAGGAAAACCGTGCCGCCGTGCGCGGTCTCCAGGAGGCCCAGCTTGGTGGTGGTGGCGCCGGTGAAGGCCCCCTTCTCGTGGCCGAACAGCTCGTTGGCGATGAGGTCCTCGGCAAAGGCGCCGCAGTTGAAGGGCACAAAGGGTCGGCCCTGGCGGAGGCTGCCCTGATGCAGCGAGCGGGCGACCAGCTCCTTGCCGGTGCCGGATTCGCCCAGGACGAGAACGCTGCAGTCCACCGCCGCCACCCGGGCAATGATCTTGAACACCGCCCGCATGGCTGGCGAGCTGCCGATCAGGCCGCCGAAGGAATCGGCCCGATCCAGGTCGGCGAAGGGGTCCTGGCCGCGGCTCTTCTCCACCTGGCGGCCGGCAGCCGCCACGGTGGCCAGAAGCTCCTCGACCCGGAACGGCTTGGCCAGGTAGCCGAAGGCCCCCTTCTTTGTGGCATCCACCGCCTGGGGGATGGAGGCATAGCCGGTGATCAGGATCACCTCGGTGTGGGGGGCCGCCAGGTGCAGCCGCTGCATGAGGTCAACACCGTCGGCGTCGGCCAGGTGGACATCCATGATGGCCACGTCCGGCGGCTGGCGGCCGAGGCTGGCCATGAATTCCAGGCCCGAGGTGTAGCCGGCAGCCTGAAAGCGGGCGCGGCCCAGGATGTGGAGCAGGCGGCGGACGGTGACCAGCTCGTCGTCCACCACCGCAACCCGCAGGCGGGCGGGCGGGCTGGGACTGTCGTCGCCCGGGGTGGGGATCATGGTGTACGCTCGGCGACCGGGCTCCGGCCCGCCGCGGCGGCGGCCCGCCGGATCATCGGGGCAGCTCCGCCACCACGAAGGGCTGGCAGCTGACCGCGATGCTGCCCTTTCTCACCCACAGCCGCACCAGGGTCACCACCTCCCCTTCCAGGTTGACGATATGGCCCACCTCTTCCATATGGCTGATGTCCCGGGCCAGGAATTCATAGTAGAAGGGGTGACTGCCGCACGGGTCCACCACCAGCACGACCTTGTCCGGGTCATGGCGGTGCTTGCACGGGGCACCGGTGAAGGCGGCGTGGCTGAGGCGCAGCTCGGCGGTCTCTTCCAGGCGCTGGTAGGGCTGGATCTCGAAGCGTCCGGCATGGGCTGGCAGATCCGGCATGGGTTCTCCTTCTCCGGGCACGATCAGGCGGGCTTGAGGCCCCGGTGCAGCTGTTCGATATCGTACGGCTCATAGAGCATGGTGTGATGGTCTGCCAAAAAGAGGGGCCGCTCCGGCCGGCCTTCCTTCTCCACCAGCTCCCGCTCCTGGGCGGAGAGGATGATGACCGTGGGCACGGCGGCCGAGCCCAGCCGCATGGAGAAGCGCAGCAGATGGGACTGGACCGCGTCGTAGCGCTCGGCCTCCAGGCAGATGGCCAGCCCGGTCTCGGACTCGATGTTGGCCGGCAGCTCGTCCGGATCGGTGAAGGTCCGCACCCGGTAGCCCATGATGGCGAGATGGACCGGCAGCACCCAGGGCATCCGGGGCGGCGGCTGGGGGTTGAGGAGGATGACCTCGGGCAGAAGCTCGCTGCCGGCGGTCACGGCCTCGCCGATGGCACCGCCCACCTCCAGGAACT
The DNA here is from genome assembly GCA_040755095.1 of Thermodesulfobacteriota bacterium. Taxonomy (NCBI): domain Bacteria; kingdom Pseudomonadati; phylum Thermodesulfobacteriota; species Thermodesulfobacteriota bacterium. The sequence goes on along the minus strand of JBFMBH010000096.1, from coordinate 12,538 downwards.
CCCCCAGCCGGGCCAGCTCCTCCCGCACCCGCTCCACCTCTTCCGGCCCCAGGGCCAGCTTCGGAAAGCTCCGCGCCCAGGTGGCCTGGGGCGGCTCCTGGATGGCCAGGTCACCGGCGCTGCCCACACACAGGACTTTGGCGAAGATGTTGGCCACAAAGATCAGCCGGGCCAGGAGGACGTGCTGGGGATCGGTCTTGTCGCCGGCCGGGAAGTGGAGGCCGTGGTGCTGGCCCACCGCCACCCGGATGTGGTCGGGGAGCTTCCAGGCCCGGCAGAGGGCCTCGCCCACCTCGGCATGGGAGTAGCCGAGCTGGATGCTCTCCATCTGCGCCAGGGGACGCTGGCTGCGGATGGCCGCCAGGACCACGTCCGCGTACGGCGGGTTGTGATGCTCGTCGAGCACGATCTTGCCCAGATCATGGAGCAGCCCGGCGACAAAGGCGTCCTCCGGGGCGGGATAGCGGGCCTGCTCGGCAAAGAGCCGGGCCAGGATGCCGCAGGCCAGGCTGTGCCGCCAGAAGTCGAAGCGGTTGAAGCCGTTGGAGCGCTGCTCCTGGCTGAACTGCTTGATCACCGACAGGCCGAGGGCGATGTTGCGCACCTCGGAAAAGCCCATGCGGTCGATGGCCTGCTTGGCATCCCGGATCGGCTCGCCTTTGCCGAAAAAGGCGGAATTGGCCTTCTTGAGCACCGCGCTGACCGTGGCGGAATCGGACTCCACCGACTGGGCCAGCTCCTTGGCGCCAGCGGTCTCGGTGCCGGAGATGCGTAGGATCCGGGCAATGACCACCGGCACCGCCATGATGCTCTCCACCTTGCGGACCAGGGCCGGCAGATCCAGACGCACCGGCGGCGTGGAGTCCTCGGCGGCCTCGGGGGCAACGGATGGGTCTGCGGCCGATGCCGGCAGGGTCTTGCCCACCTGCTCCAGCACCTGCCCCAGTCGGCCCCGGAAGGTCTGGGCATTCACCGGCATCACCAGGTAGTCGGAGATGCCGGCATCGAAGGCCTGGACGATCTCCCGCCGGGAACGGGCGGCGGAGTACATGATCACCGGCACCGCTGCCGAGCGGGGGTCGGTGCGGATGCGGGTGGACAAAAGACAGCCATCCACCTTGCCCAGGAAGGCGGCCAGCATGATGAAGTCGGGCAAGATGCCGGTCAGGGCCGAGACGAAGACCTGGGGGTGATCGGCGTGCCTGACCTCCAGATTGCTGCCGGTAAAGGCGGTGCCCAGCACGCGGATCATGGCATCGGCCAGGTCCACCACCAGGACGGTGCGGGCCGGCTGGCGGGGGGCCCCGGGCTTGGAGAGCGGGGCCCGCCAGCGCACCACCTTGCGGGCCGGTGGCGGAGGCGGCCCGCGGCGGCTGCCCGGCGGCGGCGCGATCCAGGCCGGCTGGCCCCGGGGCGCCTCGAAGGCCCGTTTCACCGCCTCGGCCTGGAGATTGGGGATCTGCAGGGCCTGCAGATAGGTGAAAAGGTCCGTCAACGACAGGCCCTGGCTGGCCGAGCCTAAGAGAAGGAAAAAGCCTCCGGGCAGAAGCCTGACATCGACCTGCTGTGCAAGGTTCGTGGCCATAAACAGGGGCGTTGGGTGCGGCCGGAGACCAGGGGGGAGAGCACGAAGCGGCCCAGCCCGCCGTGGGGCAGGGCTCTTTAGCTGCGAGTGTAGCCAACCGCAGGCAAAAAGGAAAGTCCCTGGTCGAGGTCCTGCAGGGCGGAAAAAAACCTATCTGTCTTGCATCGACTTACGCTAAGATGCTTGGTGGACTCCGCTGGGGGGCGGACCGGGGGCCTGAGCAGCGAGGCCACAATGAGCGAGGATTGTGTGAAGGGACTATCAGACTCCGCCGTTGCCATCGACAAGCTTCCCACCCTTCCGGCCATCGCCATGGAGGCTATCCGCCTCATGGACGGGGCCTACACCAGCCTGGACGCCATCGGCGAGCTGTTGCGCCGTGACCAGGTGCTGGCCAGCCGGATTCTTCACTACGCCAACGCCCCTGCCGTGGGCATCCGTCGCAAGACCGCCTCCATTGCCGAGGCCCTGTCTCTGCTGGGGCTGAATGCCGTCCGCAGCATCATCCTGTCGGTCTCCATCTTTGACTGTTTTTCCGGCCCCCTGGCCAGCCGGAAGGCCGGGCTGGTGGATTTCTGGCTGCACGCCATCGGGGTGGCCCAGACCGCCCGGGAGCTGGCGGTGCGCCTGGGCTTCCCGGCCCCGGAGGAGGCCTACACCGCCGGTCTGCTCCACGACCTGGGCAAGCTGGTGGCCTTCCTGCAAGGCCCGGAGGATTTCGAGCGCCTCTGCCAGGCCGTAGCCGACCAGGGCGCCCGCAGCCAGAATGGCCCCCTGCCCCTGAGCCTGGAGAAGACCATCCTGGGCACCGACCACACCGAGATCGGCCGGCTCCTGGCCGGCCACTGGCGTCTGCCGGAGCATCTGGGCCGGGTGCTGTGGCTGCACCACCAGCCGGTTTTCGAGCCGATCCGGCCGAAGCCCGACGAGCTGCCGGCCCTGGTTCGCTTCGCGGACGTCTTGTGCGTGACCCACGGCATCGGCAGCAGCTACTTTCTGGCACCCAATGGCCATGGTCACGAGCATTTCCACTTCGCCCTGGAGAACCTGCTCTACCACCATGGCCTGGACGGTGCCCAGGTGCAGGAGCTCATGGACGGGGTCACCGAGAAGGTCGGCGCCCTGGGGCAGGTGCTGGGCTTCTCCAGCGAGGAGATCTACCGCAAGCTCCTGGCCGATGCCAACCGCAGCCTGGGCAGCATGAGTCTGGACCTGGACCGCAACAACCAGGATCTCCAGGAGGCCAACCGGGTACTGGCGGCAGTGGCCGAGCTCAACCGCCGCCTGGCCCCGGAGCTGTCCGCCGAGGCGGCCGCCCGCGAGATCCTCTCCCTGGCCTGCGACACCTTCCGGGTGGGGCGGGGGGTCTGTCTGGTGCGGCAGCCGGCCGAGCCGGCTTACGCTGGCCAGTTCCATGAGGGCGAGGGCTGGCAGACCTTCACCGTGCCGGCAGCGCCGGAGGAGATGGACCAGGCCCGGTCCGCCGGGCCGGCCATCCAGAAGGAGGCGGTGGCGCGGCTGGCCGCCACCGCCAGCCAGATGGCGGCCGGTGGCCTGGAGGCCAGCATCATGGCGGTGGTCACCCAGGCCCGGTTCCTGGCCACCTTTTTTGTGGCGGAGTCCGGGCGCGGCGGGGAGCTCCTGGGTGAGCTGCTGCTGGATTTCACCGAGGGTCCGGGCCTCGCCGCCAGCCAGGGCCGGCTGGCCAGCCATTTCGAGGCCTTTGCCCTGGCCGCCAGCCGGGGGGTGGAGCGCCTGCACCTCACCGCGGAGCTGGCCCGGCAGGGCCAGGAGATGGCCGAGACCTCCCGGCGCATGGAGGAGAGCCACCGCCAGCTCTTCCATTCCCACCGCCTGGCCACCGTGGGGCGCCTGGCCGCCGGCGCGGCCCACGAGATCAACAACCCGCTCACCATCATCTCCCTCAATATCCAGATCATGCAGCGGCTGCTCCGGGGCCAGACCGGGGTGACTGCGGCCAGCGAGCGGCTGGCCGTGGTCTCGGATCAGGTGGAGCGGATCGCCAAGATCGTCCAGGACCTCATGAGCTTCGCCCGGCCCAACGAGCCGAAGCGGCTGCCCACCCTGAGCGGGGCGGTGCTCGGCAAGGTGCTGTCCGTGCTGGGCGACCGGGTGGCCATGCACCGCATCACGGTCAAGAACCATCTGCCCGGCAGCCTGCCCCTGGTGCTGGTGGATCCGTTGCAGATCGAGCAGGTGTTCATGAATCTGCTCATCAACGCCAGCCAGGCGATGCCGGAGGGCGGCAGCATCACCATCACTGGCCAGGAGCGGGACCAGTTCGTGACCATCGAGATCACCGATACCGGGGTAGGGATCCCCAAGGAGAACCTGAGCAAGATCTTCGATCCCTTCTTCACCACCAAAAGGGAGGGCGAAGGCACCGGCCTGGGGCTGGCGATCTGCCACACCATTGTCGAGCACAACGGCGGCTTCCTGCGGGTGCAAAGCGAGGTTGGCCGGGGCACCACCTTCACCTTGGGCCTGCCCCTGGAGCAGGGCAGCCGGCTGCGGGCCCTGCCCCGGGCCAGCGAGGCCCACCCGGCCGAGCCGGTCTCAGCCGGACCGCCGGCCCGCCACCGGGTGCTGGTGGTGGATGACGAGCCGGTCCTGAACCAGATGGTCCGGGAGGCCCTGACGGTGGCCGGCTACGAGGCCGAGGGCGCCCACGACGGCCTGGCGGCCATCGAGCGGCTCCGGGAGAAGGCCTACTCGGTGGTGCTCCTGGATATCCGGATGCCCGGCAAGGATGGGCTGGCGGTTCTGCGCTACATCAAGGACGAGCATCCCAAGGTGCCGGCCATTGTCATCAGCGCCGTGGCCTCCAAGGAGGAGATCCAGGAGACCATCCGCATGGGCGCCTTTGCCTACCTCAAGAAGCCCTTCCTCCTGGACAAGGTCCTGGAGGTGATCCAGCGGGCCCTCACCGGCGAGCGGCCGGAGATCTCGGCCAAGGTGCGAACCCTGCGCAGCGCCTGACCGCCGGACCGCGGTCAGGGCGCGGCCTCCACGAAAACCGGCAGCCGGCCCAGGGGCACCGCTGTCACCGGCCGCACCTCGCTTTCCGCCTTCTCCTGACCGCGGCGGGTCACCGGCCACGTGATCCGCACCTTCCCGGCATCCAGATAGGCGCCGAGATCCCGACTCCCCCCCTCATCCTCGGCCCAGGCCACCAGCAGGGCCGGCCGGTCCCGGAAAACGACCTGAAAGATGCCTGGGGCCTTCCTGGTGATCTGGCGCACACCGGCAAGCTTTTCGGTCATCAGCCGGTAGGTGGCGTAGGCCGGCTTCTTGGCCTTGCCCACATCCACCAGGGCCGTCCGGATGAAGTTGTCGCTCCAGCTCAGGGTCGGAAAGATCGAGCTCCAGAAGATCTTCTCGACGCCGGCGCTGATCCCCACCACGTAGTGCTTGATGATCTGGCCGGCCAGGATCTCGTCGCTGTAGGGCAGGTCATCCCGGCCCGCCTTCTTGCAGTCCGCAGGCTGGCGGTCGCCGGTCTCCACAAAGAAGTAGTACGGCCCGGCGTTCTCCAGGGACCACACCGCCTTGGGACCGACGCCCCGGCGGCGCAGGAGATCGGTCAGCCACTGGACCTGCCCGACCAGACTTTGCGGGTCGTTCTCGTAGAAGTGGATGTCGATGATGTCGTAGTGGGCCGCCCCCTGGACCAGCACCTCTTCAATCGTGGCGCCGAGCTGCCGGATGCGCTCCAGCTCCCGGCCCGGCTTCCGGAGCTCCTCGATGGGCACCCGTTGGTACTGGCAGTCGGTGTAGCCGGTCTCGACATAGGGCCGCGGGGCAAAGCCGGCCAGGGCGGCCACATAGCGCACCCCGGTCAGGGCACCGAGGATGATCCGGGCCGAGCTGTCCCTGCCGCGGATCAGGCTGCCCATGGCCGCAAGGTGCTCCACATAGCGGCGGGCGGTGATGTGCTCCTCCTTGCCACCGCTGCAGTCCTTGAGCTGATGGGGCCACTCGTTCTCGATCTGCCAGCTCCTGATGGGCCGCTGCCGGATGGCGGCGGCCAGGGCGCTGTCCGGGGCCAGCCCGTCCCCCGGCTCGTAGCAGTCCCTGCCCCCGGCAACCGTGCAGCCCCAGTCGGCATCGCCGTCATAGCGCTCCACCAGCCGGCCGACCATGGCCTGCCACCGGGCCAGCTCGTCACCGGCCAGAAGGCAGTAGCTGTGGCTCTCCTCCGAGCGCTGGCCATCCGCCACCAGGGTCACCACCAGCCGGGTCTGGCTGGCGGCCACGATGCCGTCCAGGTCCTGGAAGCGGAGCTTGTCGCCCAGCCCGGAGGCCCGGATGATGAGCCGGTTGTCCGCCCCCAGCTCGTTGGGCTCCTGAACCCGGAAGTTGCTGACATGCACCCCGAAAGGACTCTCCGTCAGGATCGGCCCCGGTGCCTCGCCCCCAGCCGCCGGCGCCGCCGCCTTGACCGGTTGCGCCGAGCCGCCCGCGACCCGGGGCGCCGCTTCCAGCTCGGCGAAGGCCCGCTCCATGAGCTCCTGGGCCGCCCGCGCCTCACCCCGGGCATGGGCCGCCCGCGCCTCGCCAGCCAGGGTGATGGCTCGGGCCACGTCATAGCCCCGGTCCTGCCTGGCCCGGACCTCCTCCTGAAAATGCTCCCAGGTCCGGCCCGCCTTGCCGCCTTTCTCAGCCAGGGCAGTGCCCCCCGCCCATCCCGCCAGGATCGTCAAGATCAGCACCAGGACCGCCAGGTATTGTCGCCCCATCGTTGTCGTCCTCCTTGTCAGAATCCTCCAGAAACAGAAAATGGGCGGGGACGGCGTGGGTGTCGTTGTCCCAGGCCTGGTACTCCTTGCCCAGATAAATGACGAAACGTCCGAGAATCGGGCCGTCAAGGAGGGTGTCCAGGTCGCGGAGATGGCGGGCGTCGACGGGGGTGGCACGCTCTCCAGCCTTGATCTCCCATGCAAGATAGCCGCCGCCAGGCAAACGGAGCAGAAGGTCCACCTCACGGCCGTCCTTGGTGCGCAGGTAAAAGAGCCCGACCTCCCGCGCGGAAGTCCGGCAGGTCTTGTACACTTCGCCGACCACAGCGGATTCGAGCTGAGGCCCGGTCAGCCCCTGACGCAGGCCGGACAGCACGCGCTGGACGCCGGGGTCAAGCCAGTGAAGGCGGGGCGCCTTGATGAGCCGCTCCTTCATCCTGCTCCGGAAGGGAGGCAGAAGAAAGGCCTGGTAGCTGAGGGTGAGATACTGCACGTATTTCTTGCCGGTGATTGACGAGACGTCCGCGTCGCGGGCCAGGTCGGCATAGTTGAGGAGGCCTGCGGTCCGCATGGCGGCGAGCTTCTCGAATCGCAGAAAGAGGTCGAGATCCGCCACGCGCCCGAGATCCGCGACATCCCGTTGCAGGTAGGTGCTGCAATACTCCTCGAGCCAGATCCACCGGTGTCCCGGATCGTCCAGCTGCGCCAGCGCCGGCATCCCGCCCCAGGAAAGCAGGTGCCCGAGCTGTTCCCTTGCCGCAGCGAGCCGTTCCGGCCGTAACGCGGCAAAGGCCAAGCCGGCGAGGACCTGCCGCACCTCTTCCGCAGTGGTGCTGGCGAGAAGGCGCATGAGCATCGGGCGGGCGCAGCCGGCCAGTTCCGCCACGGACAGAGGAAAGAGCTCTCTGGTGACAGACCTTCCGGCCAGGGATTCCCGCACCCTGCCCAACAGCTGGATTTGGGCGCTGCCCGTGAGCACCACCCGCAGATTCGGTGGCCCCTGGTCCAGCATGGTCTTGATGGTGCCCAAAAAGTCCGGAACTTTCTGGACCTCGTCAAAAAGGAAGGAGCTTCCCCTGTTGAGCCACTCGGCGGCGGAACGGGATGCCAGGTCGGTGCGGGTGAGTGCCTCGTCGAAGCTGACATAGGTGGCGCCCTGACCGAACAGGTGCCGGATGAGGGTTGTCTTCCCCGTCTGCCTGGCACCGGTAACGATGAGACAGCGTCCCAGCGGGGTGCCGGCCAGTGCCACGAGGATCGGCTCAAGCTGGCGACGAATATACATAGGTTATGTATGACGACGTCTTTTCTTTAAGTCAAGAACAGATTGGACGGGGATAACCGTGTTGCCGGAACAGTCCTCGAATCGGGGGGAGGGTATGAAGGAGGGGGCGTCCTCTGCCATTGACAAGCCCCCGGTGGGCCTGGCATCGTACTGGCAACCGGTGTCCTGAAAGGGAGCCCGCCCCCCCTCCAACTGCTCCGTCCCAGAAGAGAAACCCTTCCGGCACCAACCCTTCGAGCCATGTCCCTGGCACACCGGCATCTGCCCAGCTACACCGTGGACGACTACCAGCAGTGGGAAGGCCGCTGGGAGCTGGTCGGCGGCATTCCGTATGCCATGAGTCCGTCGCCGGACTATACCCATCAACGGGTGGGGGTGCGGATCAGCTGGCAGCTGGAAGAGCGGCTCAAGGATTGCCCGCCCTGCGTGGCCCTGCACGAGACCGACTGGCATGTGGCCAGGGACACGATCGTCCGGCCGGACAACATGGTCGTCTGCCAGCCGCCAACCGACGAGCGGGTCGAACGGACGCCGGCGGTCATCTTCGAGATCGTCTCCAAGGGCTCGGCGGACAAGGATGAAAGCTTGAAGTACGAGCTCTACGAGCAGGAAGGCGTGCCGTACTACGTGCTCCTCTACCCGGACAGAAGGCTCGCCAAGATCTACCGGCTGACCCAGGGCCGCTTCGGCAGGATGGCCGACGCCAGCGAGGAGACCGTGGATTTCGCCCTGCCCTCCTGCACCCTGGCCTTCGATTTCTCCCTGGTTTGGCCGTAGCCGGCGCCAGGGGACGGCCAGCGCCCGCCCCCCTTCAATCGTCTTCCTGATCCCAGATCGCCTCCCAGGCAGCCCGAACGGGCGGCTGCGGCCGCACCGCCCGGCGCTCCTTGCCCTCCCACTGGCAGATGCAGGCCGCGGACACGCCGATGGCCCGGCCCAGGGCCGCCTGGGTCCAGCCCCGCCGGTGGCGCCATTTGCGGATGGCGTAGCCGGTGAGGGTCTTGGGCATGGTGCTGGCCGGCTTCGCTTCGCCAACCCGGTTGTCGTCCCCGGCCGGAGAGACGGGTCGGGGGGCCGGCGGTGCGGACACCGCGGTGGCGGCGGCCTTCCGCTGGCGGGTGGCGGCGCCCCGGCCGCCGGCCATGACCGGCGGTGGCGCGGGGCTGGCCGGGGGGCCAGTGGTGCCGGCTGCAGGCCCCGGGGGAGCCGGTGGGTCGTCCCTCTTCCTGCCACGGCCCCGGGCCGGTGCCTTGGCGGCTGCTTCCCTCTCCGGCTCCGGCGCCAGCTCGATGCCGAAGACATCGCCCAGGCTGTCCGCAGCCAGGCGGCGGCGGGAGGAGCCCCGGCGGGTCGCCTCCTGGACTGCTGCCGACACATCCACCAGCTCCAGGTGATCAACGCCCCGCAAGCGGAACAGCTCCTCCGGCGTCTCGTCCAGCCGGGCGCCGACGCCGTAGAGCACCGCGGCCACGTGCTTGCACATGCTGGCCCAGTCCGGGCAGCTGCAGGACAGGCTGATCTCCCCTGGCAAGGGGAACAGGCCGGTCTGGCGATGACAGACCACCTCCATGACGCCGTCCGCCAGCTTGCCCCGTAAAAGATCCACCAGGGAGGCAATCTTGCCGGCACAGGCCGCCCGGATGGCGCCCCAGCGCTTGGCCGCCAGGGGCTTGACGGCGATCGCCACCTCGTAAAGCTCACTGCCGATGACCATGGCCTCAATACGGCCCGGCTCGATGGCCAGATGGCACACCGAGCCGTTCCGCACATAGGTGCGGCCCCGGGGCAGCCGGTTGGCGAAGTCGTGGAACGACTCCATGTGGTCGCACCAGCCGCGGCCCCAGAAGGTGTGGGCGATGGTGCGGCCATTGATCGCCACCGGTTGCGCCACGAAGCCCTTCTTGCGCATCTTCTCCAGATGCCGGGCCGCCGCCGCCCGCCGTTTGGCCACCGGCACATAGGGCCGCCATTGGAATGAGCTCATGGGATGGGTCTCCTCCGTCTGGGAAAGCGAATATCGAATATCCAACAAGGAATTTCCAACCGCAGAAGGGACCGGCAGAGCTGATCCGAAACGGCAACGACCGGTCCCTTCGCCATTGGCCATTCCTTGTTCGATATTCTGCGGTTCGACCGATCTTCACAGCAAGGCCGCCTTGTCCAGATCCAGGCGCACCATCTCCAGGAGGGCCCGGTCATCCAGCTCGGTCAGGAGGGCCTCGCCGCCGGCAGCCAAAAGATCCTGGGACAGCTGGACCTTCCCGGCGATGAGGGCGTCGATCTTCTCCTCCACCGTGCCCCGGCAAACGAGCTTGTGGACGAGGACATTCCTCTTCTGGCCGATCCGGAAGGCCCGGTCCGTGGCCTGGCTTTCCACCGCCGGGTTCCACCAGCGGTCGAAATGGACCACGTGGCTGGCCGCGGTGAGGTTGAGTCCGGTGCCGCCGGCCTTGAGAGACAGGACGAAGAAGGGCGGGCCCGCCTCGTCCTGGAAGCGATCCACCAGCACCTGGCGCTCGGCCACCGGCGTGCCACCGTGGAGGACCAGGCCAGGCCGGCCGAAGATGCCGGCCAGGAAATGGGCCAGGGGAGTGGTCATCTCCCGGAACTGGGTGAAGAGGAGAAGCTTCTCCTGGCGGCTGGCCACCGCCTCCACGATCTCGCGCAGGCGGAGGAGCTTGCCGGAGTCGGCCTCGGCGTAGCCCTCCTGGCCCAGGGCCTGGCTGGGGTGGTTGCAGATCTGCTTGAGGCGCATGAGGGAGGCGAGAACCAGACCCCGGCGCTCCATGCCGGTGCGGCTGTCCAGGGCGGTGGCCAGCTCGGCCACTGCCTGGGCGTAAAGCCGGGCCTGGGCCTTGGCCAGGCCGCACCAGGCGGTGAGCTCCACCTTCTCCGGCAGGTCGTCGATGATCCGGCGGTCGGTCTTGAGCCGCCGCAGGATGTACGGCTGCACCAGCCGCCGCAGGGGCGCGTACCGGCCCTCGGCCCGGGTGTCCAGGGCCTTGACGAACCTCTGGAAGCGGGACGCCGAGCCCAGGAGGCCCGGGCAGAGGAAATCGAACAGGGACCACAGGTCGCCCACTCGGTTCTCCACCGGCGTGCCGGTGAGGGCAATCCGGGCCCGGCCGGAGAGGCCCTTGACCGCCCGGGCCTGACGGGTGCCGGGGTTGCGGATCGCCTGGGCCTCATCGAGGACGATGAGGTTCCAGGTCTGATCCTTGAGCCAGGCCTGGCGGCTGAGCATGCCGTAGGTGGTGAGGACCAGGTCGACGCCGGCCAGGGCCTTCCCCGGGTCAGCAGCAATCCGGGTCAGCTCGGCACGGCCGGCCTCGGCCGGGTGCAGAACCCGGAAGGCCAGGGACGGGGCAAAGCGGCTGATCTCCGCCTGCCAGTTGGCGATGAGGGAGGCGGGCAGCACCAGCAGGCTGGGTGGACGCCCGGCTCGCCGGGTCTTCTGGGCCAGGAGCAGGGCGATGACCTGGAGCGTCTTGCCCAGGCCCATGTCGTCGGCCAGGCAGGAGCCGAGGCCGCATTCGCTCAGGAAGAAGAGCCAGTTCACCCCCACCTGCTGGTAGGGCCGGAGCTGGGCGTGCAGGGCCGGGCCCACCTGGGTGGCGGCCAGGGCCTCCGGCGCCCGCAGGCCGGCCACCACCTCCCCCAGCCAGGCGCCGGCCTCCACCAAGGCCCAGCTGACCTCGGCACCCTGCCCCTCGGTGCCGGCCAGATCCCGGCGGGCGCCGGCCAAAAGCCGCATGCCCTCGGCAAAGGAAAGGCCGCCAGTCCGGACCTCGGCCTCCACCTGCTGCCAATGCGCCAGGGCCTCGGCCAGCCGCTGGCGATCCACCTCCACCCAGCGACCCCGCAGGAGCGCGAGGCCGTCGTCGCCGGCCAGCAGTCCCGCCAGCTCCTCTTCATCCAGGGGCTCGCCGTCCACGGTCAGGGAAACCGACAGATCGAGCAGGGCCTCGATGCCGAGTCCGGCGGCTTTCTGGCTGCCGATGGTCACCTTGACCTGGGGTCGCGGCCGGCGCTGCCACCAGTCCGGCAGCCGCACGGCCAGGCCACTGGCCTCCAGCTCCGGCACCGAGCGCAAAAAGGCATAGGCCTCGGCGGGCGACCAGGCCAAAGGGTGATAAAGATCACCGCTGTCCACCAGCGCCTGCACCCAGGGGCAGCGGCGGGCTGCCTCCTGGACCGGCTCGAGAAGCCGCAGCAGCGCCGCCTGGTTGCGGCGGCCGGCGTACTCGCTCAGGGCCTTGTTGAGCGGCTGGTGCTGGAGTCGGGCGCTGGCGCCCAGCCGGGGCACATAGGTGGCCAGAAAGGCAAAGGGCAGCTCGGGATCCCGGCGGTTCTCGGCAAGATGGAAGCAGACCCGACCCACCTGCCGCCACAAGGGGGCATGCCGGCCGAGAAAACCGCTGATGCCGTCCGCTTCGGCCGCCACCCGCCCCCGGACCCAGGCGTCAAGATCGGCCCACAGGTCGGCCAGCACTGCCGGAGTCAGGTACTCGGCGCCCAGCATGGGCGGCGCGCCCAGGGCCAGGCGCTCCAGATCCCCGGCCGCCGGCGGCGGCAGGGGGGAGAGCGACACGCCCGGCGGCTGCAGGCACAGGCTCGCCAGATACCGGGCGCCCATCTCCCGCCAGAAGCCCCAGGAAAGGGGCCAGCCCGGATCCGGCCGCCGGCCGGCCAGGGCGACGAGACCTTCGGCCTGACTGGCGGCGAAAGCGGCGGCAATGGCCTCGCTGTCGGCGGGAGGATGGTCGGCCCCCAGGGGCGCACCGGCGGCCGCGCCGGCCTGGTCGATCATCTTCAGATGACCGGCCGGGGTGAGAGCCAGGGTGTGGGACATGATGGAGATGGCGGCAAGAAGGAACAAGGGCCGGTGCGCCAAGGCGGGGGCCACCG
>JBFMBH010000095.1 GCA_040755095.1 Thermodesulfobacteriota bacterium | reverse complement strand
GCGTCCCCGCCGGCTCCTGGTCGTGGATGACGAGCCCATCGTCGGCAAGCGCCTGCAGCAGGCCTTTGGCAAGCAGGGCCTGGAGGTGGCGGTCTTCGGCAATGCGGCAGCCGCCCTGGCCGAGCTGGCCGTGCGGCCGGCGGATGTGGTGGTCACGGATCTCAAGATGGACGGCCTGGACGGCCTGGAGCTGTTGCGCCGTATCCGGGCCCTCTACCCGGCGATCCGGGTCATCATCATCACCGGCTATGCCAGCCCGGAGACCGCCGAGGCCGCGTTCCGGGAGGGGGTGTTCGAGTTTCTCGCCAAGCCCTTCCGCCTCGACGAGCTCAAACAGGCGGTGGCCCGGGCCCTGGCCGAGCTGGACCGCTAGCCGTGGATCGCCCTGACCCGCCGGCCGGGACCGGCAGCCTGTGGTCCCGGCCCCACTCCATCCGGGGCAAGGTGGTGGTGAGCCTCTTTCTGATGGCCGCCGTCGGGCTTACCGCCACGGTGGCGGCCCAGACCGGTCTGACCCGGATCGCCGACAAGATCCGGGTCATCGAGTCCTTCTACGAGCTCAACCAGAAGATCCTGGAGACCCGGCGCCACGAGAAGAACTTCCTCCTCTACGGCACCGCATCCGATCTCCTGGATGCCCTCGAGTACCTGCGCAAGGTGCAGGCGGCCATTGCCCAGGTGCGGCGGCTGGCGCCGCCCAGCGCGGCCCGGATCATCCCCGACGAGGCGGAGCTGGCCACCTACAGCCGCCTGCTCCAGGCCCTGGGGGACCCCAGGCAGACAGCCGAGGTGCGCGGCCGGGTCAAGGAGGAGATCCGGCGGCGGGGCCAGATCCTCACCAACAAGGTCCTGGAAATGGACACCCTGGCCCGGGAGCACGCGGAGGCCGAGGCCAGACGCTACCAGAACCTGTCCTTTGCCATCATCTTCGTCTATCTTTTGACCAGCATCGCGGTCGCGGCGCTGCTCATCCGCTGGATCGTGGGGCCGCTTGCCGCCATCCGCCGGGCCGCGGCCCGGGTCATGGCCGGCGAGCTGGCCTTGATCCCCCTGGATCAGACGATTGGCCGCTCCGTCGAGGGTCTGGAGCTGGCCAAGTCCCTGAACCGGATGCTCGACGCCCTGGCCGCCAAGCAGGCCCAGCTGCTGCAGTCCGCCAAGATGGCGGTGGTGGGGCAGGTGACCGCCGGCATTGCCCACGAGATCAACAACCCCCTCAATAACATCGTTCTCACCGCCGAGGTGCTCCTGGAGGATCTGCCCAACCTCGATTGCGCGGAGCGGCTGGAGATGGTGAACGACGTCCTGGTCCAGGCTGACCGCGCCCGGGAGGTGGTGCGGCGGCTCCTGGACTTCTCCCGCTCCCGGCGGGAGACCGGCTGGGAGGAGGTGGATCTGGCCCGCCTCGCCCGGGCCGGGGTCGATCTCCTCAAGAACCAGATGCGCCTGGATCAGATCACCGCAGCGATCCATCTGCCCGCCGAGCCGGTGCTGGTCCTGGCCAATCTCTACCAGCTCCAGCAGGTGCTGGTGAATATCCTCCTGAACGGCATGCAGGCCGCCGGCCAGGGCGGCCACATCTCGGTCACGGTCAGCCGGGATGACGAGGCGGGCCGAGCCCTGGTGACGGTCACCGATTCGGGTCCGGGCATCCCGCCCCAGATCCGGGCCCAGATCTTCGACCCCTTCTTCACCACCAAGGCCGGCGGCACCGGTCTCGGCCTGCCGGTGAGCCACGCCATCATCCGGGAGCACCACGGGGAGATCCGGGTCACCAGCGAGCCGGGGGAAGGCGCCACCTTCGCCGTGGTCCTGCCCCTCCTGAAACGGGAGGACGGCCGGCCATGACCGCTGCCCTCTCCTTGTCCCAGAGGCATCTGGTGACCCGCTTCCAGCGCTTCCGGAAGATCCTGACCACCAACACCGCCATCCTGGAAAGGCTCGCCGACCTGGAGCGGGCCCTGGGCGGTGCGCTCATCTTCGACCAGGCCTTCCTGGCCCAGAGCGCGGCCGAGTTGGTGGCCCTGACCCGGGAGGTGGTCACCAGCCTCAATCTGCTGGTGGACGGTCGCTACACCGCCCTCTACCAGCGCCTGGAGGAGATCGGCGGCCGGCTTGCCAGTCTGGCCCTGGGCCTGCCGGAGCCGGGGGACTGCCGCCTGGCCATTCCCTGCCCGGAGCTCCACGGGGACGAGGACGGGGTGGTGGGGGCCAAGAACGCCTGTCTGGGGGAGATCGGCAACGATCTTGGCCTGCCGGTTCCGGATGGCTTTGCCCTCACCAGGCACGGCTTCCGGCTCTTCCTGGAGGAGAACGGCCTGCCGGGGCCGGTGCAAGCCATCCTCGATGGCCCGGCGTCCGTGGCGGAGCGCGGCCGCCAGATCGCCCCCCTCCTGGAGCGGGCCGCCATGCCCGCCGCTCTCAGGCAGGCGGTGGCCGCGGAGCTGGCCCGCCTGGCGCAGCGGCTGGGGCGGCGGCCGGCGCTGGCGGTGCGCAGCAGCGCCGTGGGCGAGGACGGCGTCCGCTCCTTCGCCGGCCAGTTCTCCTCAGTGCTCCAGGTGCCCTGGGACCTGGAAGCGGTGCTGGCAGCGGTGCGCCAGGTCTGGGCGTCCCGCTTCGGCGAGCGGCTCCTGGGCTATGCCCCGGAGGCCGGAGTCTGGGATCTGCCCATGGCGGTCGCCATCCAGGAGATGATCCCGGCCCAGGCGGCCGGGATCATGCACAGCCTGAGCCTGGAAGGCGGCCGGCCGGCGATCCTGATCACCGCGGTGGCCGGGCTGGCCGATGGCCTGGCGGCCGGCAGCGTGCCCGGCCACCGTTTCCTTCTGGGCCGGGAGCATCCCTTCCGTCTGGTGGCCAGCGAGATTCTGCCCTCGGCCCCCGGGGATGCCGCGCCCCTCACGGTGGTGGGCGAGGGGCTCCGGCGGGGCTCCTCGCCGGTTTCGCCGCCCCTCCTTGGCCAGCTGGCGGAAAAGGCCATGATCCTTGAAAAGGCCCTGGTCGGTCCCCAGGAGATCGAGTGGGCCTGGACCGGCGAGGGCGCGCCGGTCATCCTCCAGAGCCGGCCGCTTCTGGTGGCGGCGCCGGCCCCGCCGCCCCCTGCCGAGCTGGCCGCCGAGCTGGCCGGCGCCCGGCGCCTCCTGGCCGGCCGCGGCTGTGCTGCCCAGATCGGCATCGCCAGCGGCCCGGTGATCCAGGTCCGGCCGGATGGCGATCCTGCCGCCTTCCCCTGGGGGGGCATCGCGGTGGCCCGGCACGCCAGTCCCCGCCTGAGTGCGGTGGCCCGCAAGGCCGCGGCCATCATCACCGAGATCGGCGGCCCCACCGGCCACCTGGCCGCGGTCTGCCGGGAGTACCGCACGCCGGCCCTGTTCGGCGCCGACGCTGCCCTGGCGATCCTGGAGCCGGGCACCGAGGTCACGGTGGACGTCGAGGAGCGGGTGGTCTATGCCGGCCGCCTGCCAGCCCTGACCCGGCTGGCCGCCTGCCGCCAGGATCCCCACCCGGTGTCCGCCGAGGCCGCCACCCTGCGCCGGATGCTCCGGCAGGTGGCGCCGCTTTTCCTCACCGACCCGGCCAGCCCCGACTTCCGGCCCGAGCGCTGCCGCACCCTGCACGACATCATCCGTTTCTGCCACGAAAAGGCGGTCAGCTCGCTTATCGGCATCCATGCCGGCGGCGGCCTGCCGGCGCAGCTGGCCAGCCTTGAGCTGGTGGCGCCCATCCCTTTGGGCATCCGGCTCATCGATCTCGGCGGCGGCTTGCTGCCGGGTGCACCGGCCCGGGGCAAGGTCGGCATCCGGGAGGTGGCCTGCCGTCCCTTCGCGGCCCTGCTCGCCGGTCTCACCAGGGAGTCGGCCTGGGACCGGGAGCCGGTGCCCTTGTCGGTGTCCGAGCTCTTCGCCAGCCTCAGTCGGCCCCTGGCGGAGGCGGTTGTCCCGGCGCCGTACGCCGGCCTGAACCTGGCGATCATCGCCGCCGGCTACTGCAACCTCAGCCTGCGCCTGGGCTATCATTTCAATGTCATCGACAGCTATCTGGCCGAGCGCAGCGACGACAACTACATCTACTTCCGCTTCGTGGGCGGCTTTGCCGGCGAGGCCAAGCGGCTGCGGCGGCTGCGGCTCATCGCCACCGTCCTCACCGGGCTGGGCTTCCGGGTCGAGGCCACCGGCGATCTTCTGGTGGCCAAGGTCAAGATGCTGGAGCCCGAGGCCATGGAGGCGATCCTGGCCCGGCTGGGCGAGTTGGTGGGCTTCACCCGGCAGCTGGACGCCCGGCTGGCCGATGACCAGGCCGTGGACCACCACCTGGATCGCTTCCTGGCCCAGCCCCCGGAGCCACGGCCATGATGAGCCCCTGGCGCCGGCCGCTGGCCTGGTGGCGCTCCCGGCAGGCGGACCGGGCCAGCCGCTCCCTGGCCGCCCTGCAGACCCGCTACCAGGTCTTCCGCACCCTCCTGGACAGGAACACCCGGGCGGTGGACGCCATCACCGAGCTGGGGCTGGCCCTTAGGGCTGGCGATCCGGAGACCGGCTTCCGGGAGCAGGCCATGGCCCTGGCCGCCACGGTGGGGGAGATGGCGGAGGACTACCTGGCCCTGGGGGGCGAGCGGGCCGAGCTGGTGCAGGCGATCCATCGCCGGCTGGCGGCCTTACTGGCGGAGGCATTGGCCAACCTGGCCCCACCGGCCAGCCTGCCCCTGACCCTGGCCTTTCCTGCCATCACCCCGGCCCAGGAGCGGCAGGTGGGCAACAAGGCCGCCTCCCTGGCCCGTCTCGGCCGCAGCGGCCGCTACCCCATCCCCGCCGGCTTCGCCATTCCCGCGCCGGCCTGCCGCCTGTTCCTGCAGGCCGGCGACCTGGCCCTCCAGGTGGCCCGGCTGCTGGGCCGGGTGCTGGACAGCCACGATCCGGCGGTCTGGCAGGAGGCCTGCGACCGGATCGCGGCGGCGATCGCCGCCGCCCCGGTGCCGGCCGCCCTGGCCGCGGCCCTCGCTGAGGCGGCCGGGCCGGTCTTCCGGCAGGGGCGGACCCTGGCGGTGCGCAGCTCGGCCCTGGCCGAGGACGGCCGGGAGCACTCCTTTGCCGGCCAGTTCCGGTCGGTGCTGAACGTGGCCAGCCCGGCGGCCCTCCTCGACGCCTTCCGGCAGGTGGTGGCCTCGGCCTTCAGCCCCCACGCCCTGGCCTACCGCCGCCATGCCGGTCTCGATCCCCTGGCCTTCGACATGGCGGTCCTCTGTCTGGAGATGGTGCCGGCCCGGGCCGCCGGCGTGCTGCTCACCCGGGCGCCGGATGGCAGCGGCGGGGGCCTGGTGAGCGCGGTCCTCGGACTGGGGGAGGCGGCGGTGGCCGGCCGCCGGCCCGCCGATGTCCTGGTCTTCGACGCTTCTGGCCGGCCGGATCCGGCCCGCAGCCTGGTGGCGGTGAAGACCAGCCGGCTGGTGCTGGTGCCAGGCGGCATCGCCGAGGAGGCGGTGCCCGAGGCGGAGCAGGGCGAGCCGGCGATTCCCGCCGAGCAGGTCGCCGAGCTGGCCCGCTGGGGCCGGGAGATCGAAGAGGCGGCGGGGGGTATCCCCCAGGATATCGAGTGGGCCCTGAACGAGGCCAGGCAGCTGGTGCTGCTCCAGGCGCGGCCCCTGGCCGGCGGCGTCCCCCTGGCCCCTGGGCGGCAGGGGGAGGCGGCCGATCCCCCCGGCCCGCTGCTCCTGGCCGGCGGGCTCACCGCCAGCCCTGGTCGGGCCAGCGGCCGGGTGCGGCTGGTCCGCCGGCGAGCCGATCTGGTGGCGCCCGCTGCGGAGCCGCTGGTGCTCGTTCTGGCCTCCAGCCTGCCCGATGCCGCCGGGGCCATGGGCCAGGCGGCAGCGGTCCTGGTGGAGCTGGGCAACCCGGCGGACCACCTGGCCAACGTGGCCCGGGAAGAGGGGGTGCCCATGCTCTGCTCCCTGGCCGGGGTGGGCAGCCGGCTGAACGAGGGGCAATGGGTGCTGGTGGATGCCACCAGCCGCAAGGTGTGGAGCACGGCGGCCGCAGCCCAGGCGCCGCGGCGGCGGCGGCCGCCGCCGGCCGCCACGGACCCCCGCCTGGCCGGCCTGCGGGAGCTTCTGGTGCGGCTCCATCTCACCGACGCCTATGGCCCCACCTTCAACCTCCGGGAGTGCCGCTCCTTCCACGACCTAGTGCGCTTCATCCACGAAAAGGCGGTGATGGCCATGTTCGAGGGCGGCGATGCCATGACCGAGGCGGCGGCGGGTCTGGTCCATCTCCTGGCCGAGGATGGCATCCCCTTTCCGGTGGCGGTCATCGATCTGGGCGGCGGGCTCCGGCCCGGCTGCGGGCGGCGGCTGGCGGCGGGGGATCTCCGTTCCACCCCCTTGCGGGCCCTCTGGCAGGGGGTGGTGACGCCCGGGCTCCACTGGGGGCCGGCCCCGGGCGGCGCCGGCGCCATCGGCTCCGTGCTGTCGAGCTTTCTGACCGACCACCGCTCGGACCGGCCGGTGGGCCTGCCCAACTACGCCCTGGTCGGCCATGACCACCTGAACCTCAACGCCCGGATGGACTTCCACTTCGTGATGATCGACGCCCTGGCCGGGCTCGATGAGCGGGTCAACCACCTGCGCTTCCGCTTCAAGGGGGGCGGCTCCAGCGCTGAGCACCGCCAGCGCCGGGCCCGGGCCATCGCCGAGATCCTGGCGGCGGCCGGCCTCTATGCCGATGTCCGGGACGACCTGGTGAACGCCAGCCTCCATGCCGCGCCGGCCGCGCTCATCCTGGAGCGGCTGGTCAGCTTGGGTCGTCTCCTGGGCTTCACCCGGCTGCTGGATGCCGGCATGGGCGACGACGCCATGGCGCACCGGGCCGCCCAGGCGTTTCTGGAAGGGGATTTCGCCATGGCCAGCCTGGGCCGGGCCGGTGCCCCGGACGCGGCCGGCCGGGGATGAGCGTGTCGGGAGAGGAGCCCTCCATGGAGGACCGGATCTTTGCCATCGGCGATGTCCATGGCTGCCGGCGGCAGCTGGTGGAGCTGCTGGCCCGCCTGCCCCTGGACCGGCGCCGGGACACCATCGTCTTCCTCGGCGACTACCTGGACCGGGGCCCGGATGGCAAGGGGGTGGTGGAGACCGTCTGCCGTCTCCAGGATGACGGGGTGCGGGTGGTGCCGCTTCTGGGCAACCACGAGTACCTGCTCCTCGAATATCACCGCAGCCGGGATCCGGCCCTCTTGCCGCTTCTCCATCGGGATGGGCTGGAGGCGACCCTGGCCAGCTACGGCGCGCCCCACCTGCGGGCGGTGCACGAGCTGGGCTTCCTGCCGGATCGGCACCGCGAGCTTCTTTTCTCGCTCCTGCCCTACTGGGAGACCCCGGACTTCATCTTCGTCCATGCCGGGCTGGTGCCAGGCCTGCCGCTGGCCGAGCACGACCTGCCCTCCCTGTGCGAGACCCGGGGGGATTTTCTTACCCGGGAGACGAGCGGGGGCAAAAGGGTGATCTTCGGCCACACCCCCTTTGCCACCCCCCTGGTCACCCCGACCAGGATCGGCATCGACACCGGTGCTGTTTACGGCAATCTGTTGACCGCGGTGGAGCTGCCCAGGGTCCGCTTCTTCCACGCCTGACCCGCATGCCCACAAGAGAGGGCCTGGCCTGCTGGCAGTCCATCCCCACGGCCCCAGGGAATGGATCCAGGCACACACCGTACGGAGGCCCGCGCCGATGGTTCATCCTCCCCGGTCAGGCCAAACCAGTGGTCGATTGGGCCAAGTCACCAGGACTTCGAGGCCCCATGCGCGGCACGAAGGCCGTCTTTCCCCGCCCCGCCCATCTTCTCGAACACCGCCAGCCCCCAACCCCTGTCCGGTCCTCGGTCTTCCAGAGCTCTCGCCTCCCAGGTCCCGGTGGCCGACGGGCATCAGCGCATCCTGGCAGGCAGCAAGGGGTGGCCGGCGGGGGCCAACAAGGCCGGCCTTATGGCAGGCTGAAATAGAAGACCGCGCCGGTCTGGCTGCCGGGGATGGGCGAGATGACCCCCAGGTAGCCGCCGTGCAGGCGGATGATCTGCTGGCAGAAGCATAAGCCCAGGCCATAGCCCGACGAGCGGCCGTAGTCCTGGCCGCGGCCCTGGGTGAAGGGCTGGAAGATCCGCTCCTGGTCACTGATGGGGATCACCTCGCCTTCGTTGGCGATGGAGAAGACCACCCCGTCCGCCACCGGATGCACCGACGCCGTCGATGGTCCGAGGCGGATGCTGATGGTGGTCCTGGCCCGGGCGAACTTGATGGCATTGGTCAGGAGGTTGGCGACCACCCGGCCCAGGAGCCGGCGGTCGGCGTTGACCCGCCATCCCCGGTCCAGCCCCTGGACGTCGATGGTCAGCCGGCCAGCCATGGCGGCGCTTTCCTGGATCACCAGCTGCTCCCGGACCAGATCGCCCAGGGTAAAGGTCTCCCGGACCAGCTGCAGCCGTCCGTTCTGGATCGCCGCCGTGCACAACAGGTCCTGCAGCATGTCCTCCTGCCGGTCCAGGCAGATCCGCATCCTGCCCACCAGGTCCCGCTGCTGCGGGGTCAGATCGGTGCTTGCCTCCAGCAGATACGCCACCGCCAAGGCGGCGCTCAAGGGGCTGCGCATGTCGTGCACCAGCATCCGGGTGCTCCAGTCCCGCTGGTCCAGCTCCTGCCGGGTGGTGTGGTACCGCTCCTGCCATTGGGCGAGGTTGTGCCGGTGGTCCAGCTGGACCTGGATCTTCTTCACCAGCAGCCGCGGGTCGATGGGCCGTACCAGGTAGTCGTCGGCCCCGACCCGCATCCCGTGCAGCGCGTCGCCCTCGTCGATCCTTTTGGCGGTGATGAGGATCACCGGCAGCTCGGCCAGGCGGGGGTCGCCGCGCAGGATGCGGCACAGGTCATAGCCGGACATGCCGGGCATCATGACATCGGAGAGGATGAGATCCACCCGGCCGGGCTCCTCCTGGAGGATGGTCAAGGCCTCCTCGCCGCTGCAGGCGGTGCGCACCGCGAACCCCTCGTGCTCCAGGATCGCCTGCAGCACCAGGAGGTTGTCCGGGTGGTCTTCCACCACCAGGACCTGGCTCTTCATGACCGGGGTGCCGCCGGCTTTGCGGCCAGCCTGCTGGACCAGGTCGTTGCTGTCCGGCTCTTCCGGCATGGCGCTCCACGGCTCCGGCACTCCGGTGCCGTAAAGCGGGAAGAGGCAGGGCGGCGGGCTCCCAGGCCGGACGGTGAAGCTGGTGGAAGGTGACGTCATCATGCTCTCCAAACCTCCTCAACAAACAGAATAGGACTGCCCCATCATCCGACCGGCGGCTCCGCGCCATCCGGCCGCTGCGGGCCCAGCCAGCGGTGGATGGCCGCCAGGAGAATGTCGGTGGCCACGGGCTTGGCGAGGTAGTCGTCGCAGCCGCTGGCCAGAAACTCCTCCCGGTCGCCCTTCATGGCCCGGGCGGTGAGGGCGATGATCGGGATATCCGCCAGGGCCGGATGGTTGCGGAAGGCCTGAACCGCCTCCAGGCCGTCCATGTCCGGCATCTGGATATCCATGAGCACCAGATCCGGCGCCTGGCGCACGGCCATGGCCACCGCTTCCTGGCCATTGGCCGCCCGCCGGATCTCATAGCCGTTGGCCCGCAGGATCTCCTCCAGAAGGAAGAGGTTGTCCGGGTTGTCCTCGGCAATCAGGATCTGCCGGCCATGGGGCCGTGGCCTGCCTTCGCCGGGCGGCCGGGGCCGGGGACTGCTGGCCGGCGCCGGCTGGCTCAAGGCCAGACGGACCTTGTCCAGGAGGTCCTCCCGCCGGATGCTCCCTTTGGCCAGGACCCCCCGGACGTTGTCGGGCAGGTGGCGCACCGCCTCGGGATCGAGGTCCAGGGCGCTCAGGATGACAACCGGGGTCCGGGCCACGGCCGGCAGCTGCCGCACCTCGCGCAAGAAGGCGTGGCCGTCCATGACCGGCATCACCAGATCGAGAAGCACCAGATCCGGATGATGCTGTTCCAGGAGCCGCAGGCCGGTGCTGCCGTCCAGGGCGAAGGAGACCCGGTAGCTGGCCTCCCGGAGCTGGGCCCCCAGCTCCCGGATGGCGATCATGTCGTCATCCACCAGCAGGATATGGCCCAGGCTGGGCTCCCCGGCCGACTCCGCAACGCCGGCCGACTCGCCGGGCGCCGGCGCCGGAAAGGTGACCTGGGGGTACACCAGGCGGCTGTCCGGGTGGAGCATGCTGCGCAGGCGCGCCTGCCATTCCGGGTCCGACAGGCGGTTCTTGCCGCGCCGGTCCCGGGGCAGGGCCAGGGTGAACCGGGAGCCTTGTCCCAGGGTGGACTGGACGGCCAGCTCGCCGCCCAGAAGGGTCGTCAGGCGCTTGCAGATGCTCAAGCCCAGCCCGGAGCCGCTGTATTTCCGGGACGCCGAGCCGTCGATCTGCCGGAAGGGCTCGAAGATGATGGCCAGATGCTCCGGCGCGATACCGATGCCGGTGTCCTCCACCACGAACTGGATCTCGGCGCAGCCCTCCCGGTCCGCCAGCCGCACCTCCAGGGTGACCGTCCCCTGCTCGGTGAACTTGATGGCATTGCCCATGAGGTTGGTGAGGATCTGCCCCAGCTTCCGCTCGTCGCTGACCATGGAGGTGACGTCGGCCCCGACCCTGAGGACGAAGGCCAGTCCTTGGCGCTCGGCCAGGGCCCGGATGTTGCCGGCCATGGCCTCGAGGAATTCCGGCAGATTGACGGGGGCGAAGCGCACCTCCTCCCGGCCGGTCTCGATCCGGGACAGATCCAGGATATCGTTGATCAGCTCGAGCAGGCTGTTGCCGTTTCTGAGGATGATCTCCAGATACTGGGCCTGCTGGCTGCCAACCGCGCCCGCCATCCCGTCCATCATCAGGCGGGTGAGGCCGAGGATGGCGTTCAACGGGGTGCGCAGCTCGTGGGACATATTGGACAGGAAGACGGACTTCATCCGGTTCGCCTCGTCCGCCTCCAGGGTCTTCTTCTCCAGGGCGTCCCGTTGGGCGGTCAGCTCCTCGGCCTGGGACTGGATCTCCTCACTCTGGGCGATGAGCTCCTCGCTCTGCGCCCGCAGCTCCTCGTTCTGGCTTTCCAGCCGCTCGTTCTGGGCCGCCAGCTCGACGGCCTGATCCTCGGTTTTGCGCCGCATGAGGGCATTGTGCATGGCAATGCCCAACTGCCGGGTGACGTCCTCCAGAAAGCCCTGGTGCTCGGCAAAGGGACGAAGCCCAGCCAACTCGAGGACGCCGACAAAGCGATCCCCGGTCTGGATGGGCAGGCAGGCGATGCTGGTGGGCGGCCCAACACCGGTGCCGGAGTGGATCTGGAAGTAGGAGGAGGGGATGTTGGTCATGAACACGGGCTGCTCCCGCAGGGCCACCTCCCCAGGCAGGCCCTCCCCCAGGAGAAAGGAGGGGGCCAGCCCGGAAACCGCCCGGGTAGCCACCGGGATCAGACGATCATCGCGATCGTGGTACAGATAGACCACCCCCATGACCGCTGGGGTGAACTGGGGCATAAGGGCCAGGGTGGCGTCGGCCAGCTCCTCCACCCTGGTCTGGCGGCTCAAGGCCAGGATGATCTCGTTGTAGCCCTGGATGCGGTTGAGATGCGCGGCCAGCTCCCGGTTCTTGTTCTCCAGGGCCTGGGTGAAGGCTGCCAGGTCGGTGTCATCCCGCAGGATCTGCAGAGAGCCGACGATCCGTCCTTCCCGGTTGTACCACGGGGTGGCCCGGACCCAGGCCGGGAAGACGGTGCCATCCCACAGCTCGCAGTCGTAGGTCTGCTCCACCCGGGAATGCCCGGCCAGGATCTGGGTGTTCGGGCACAGCTCGGTATGGCAGAACTGCCGGGACCTGGCCACCTCGTAACACTTGCTGCCCACGGCCTGGGCGGTGGGATACCGGGTCAGCTGCTCCATGGCCGGGTTCTGCAGCACCACAGTGAAATCCCGGTCCACCAGCCGCATGGCGCTCAAGGCCTGCCGGAACAGCTGCAGGCTGGCCTCGTGGCTGAGGATGCCCTGCTCGTCGTAGGCCTCGATATGGGGGGTGTTGCCACGCTGGAGGGGATTCAAGCCACCGTCTCCTTCTTGATGAAGATCTTGAATCGCTGATCGAACGGCACGAACCGGCTGCCCAGGGGCTCGGGCATGCTTTCCGCCCGGCCGAGCACCAGACAGCCCTCCGGCGACAGGCAGGCATGGAGCCGGGCGATGATCTCCCGCTTCAGATCAGGCTGGCAGTAGATGAGCATGTTCCGGCAGAGGATGAGGTCGTACTCGGCAAAGATGCCGCTGGGCGGCGACAGCCTGGCCGTGGAGGTCAGATCGAAGCTGACGAAATCCACCATGGCCCGAAGCTGCGGCACCACCTGCCACGCCCCACTGTTCTCCCCTCCGACCGGTACGAAGAACTGCTGCCGCCGGTGCTCGGCCACCAGCTCCAGAGCTGCCGCAGGATACACCCCCCGGGCCGCGCTTGCCAGGATATCCGGGTCGAGATCAGTGGCCAGGATGGAGACCGCCAGGCTCGTCTCCTGCCCGGCCAGGAGAATCGCCAGGCTGTAGGCCTCTTCACCGCCGGCGCAGGCGGCACTCCAGACGCGCCAGTGGCGGCGGCCGGCAGCCTGGGCCCGGCGCAAGAGCTGCGGCAGGACCTTGGCCTCCAGGAGCGCGAACATGGCCGGATCCCGGAAAAAGCAGCTGACCTTGATGGTGAGACAGGCTACCAGGTGCGGGTACTCCCCGGGATGGGCGGTCAGGTAATCCAGGTACTGGGCCAGGCTCTGGCAGCGGACATCGATCATGCGGCGGGCCACCCGGCGCCGCATGGTGCTCGGGTTGTAGCGCAGGAAGTTGCAGCCCGACCATTGCTGGGCCAGATCGATGACGCTGGCCAGCAGCTCCTGCTCGTGGGAATCCTCAAACATGCTCATAGAGGATCCGGGGCACCTCGGCCAGGATGGCCTCAACGGCCGGGTCATCAAGGCGGAGCGCGGCCAGGGCTGCGGGCTCCAGCTCATAGGCCAGGGAATCGCGGGCCAGATCGATGCCCAGCATCTGGCACAGGGCGTCAGCCACGTGCACGGCACAGACCAGAGGGCGGCCGGCGCGGCTGCGCAGGGGCTCGTGGTGCAGGGCGATGGCCTCGCCCAGCCCGGCCGGCAGCCGCCACAGATCGGCCAGCAGGTGGCCGGCCTCGCCGTGATCGAGGCCCAGGATCTCCCGTTCGGCCTGGTGGAAGGACTCCCGGTGGGACAGCGCCCGCTGGGCGATGACCGCATAGGCCTCCCAGGCACAGCGCTCCAGCACCACCTTGCCCAGATCGTGCAAGAGGCCGGCCACGTAGGCCTCCTCCCGCTCCCTGACCGGGCGGTCGGGCAAGAGCAGGTCGGCCAGCTGGGCGCAGGCCACCGCATGGCGGAAGAGCGCCCCGGAGGCCATGGAGTAAGCGCGCAGCTCCCGGGCGAACAGGTCGTGCACCGTGGCCTGCAGCACCAGCCGGCGGAAACGGGCCAGGCCCAGCAGGGACAGGGCCTGGGATACCGAAGTCACCGGCAGCGGCAGACCGAGCCAGGCCGAGTTGGCGAGCTTAAGAACGGTGGCCGCCAGCACCGGATCCTTGAGCACCAGCCGCTCGATGGCAAAAAAGCTGCTGTCCGGATCCCGGGCCAGCTCCAAGGCCTGGAAGGCGATCTCCGAAATCGGCTGCAGCCGGTCGATGACCTCGGCCAACCGCGGCGACGGGATGGCCAGGGCCTGGCCCGGCGGCGGCTGGGCGCCGTTGGCGGCCCGCCGCGTCCCCCGTACGGACACCCGGCCGTCTTCGAGATCGAGGGCGAGATGCCGGCCGAAATCCTGGCCCACGTCCTCGTTGCGGACCGGGATGCCTTCGGCGGCCAGAGCGGCGCGCACCGCCAGCACATTGCGCTGGCCGATCATGAGATCGGCTCCCTTGCCGCGGGGGGTGCGGATACTGGCCCCTCCCGCCAGACTGGCCACCAGCCGGCGGCGGCTGGCGCCGGCGTCCACCAGGGCCTGCACCAGGTAGGGAATGCCCCGGCTGGCGTAGACAGTGGGACTGGCCTCCTCCCGCTTGGCCAGACCGGCCGGGAGCACGATGTGCAACAGCCCCCCGATCTGCACGGCGTGGTCGTAGAGGGCCACCCCGACGCAGGAGCCGAGAAAGGTTTCCAGCACCGCCGGCGCCCGGTCGAGGCACCACTCGCCGGCACCGATGGTGATCCTTCTTCCGGCCTGCGGCGGAGCGCCGGCACGGGCAGCCAGTGGCATGGTCATCGGAGGGTCCACGGGCAATCGGACATCCGGTCAGCCCTCCATGACCTTCCGGATGAGGTCGGCCAGCTGCTCCACGGCATAGGGCTTCATGAGCACCGCATCCGGCTGGCCGCCGGTCACCGCCTGGGCAGGGTCCAGGCTGTAGCCGGTGACCAGGATGAAGCGGATATCCGGGTCCCGGGCCTTGATGTCCCGGCAGAGCTCGAGGCCCGATTTCTTGGGCATGACCATGTCCGAGATCACCACCTGGATCGGCCGGCCGGCGGTCTCCAGGAGATGCCAGGCCTCCTGGCCGTCCCGGGCAGCCAGCACGTCGTAGCCCATGTCCTCCAGGAGCTCGGTGGTGTAGGAGCGCAAGGTCTCCTCGTCCTCGGCCACCAGCACCGTCTCCGGCCGCACCCCCAGGGTCAGCGGCGTGCGCAGGGCGACCGGTCGCGCCATCCCGGGCTCCGCCGCCGCCTCGGCGTGGTGGGCGGGCAGATAGATGCGGAAGATGGCGCCCTGGCTGGGTCGGCTTTCCACGTCGATCCAGCCGCCATGGCCGGTGACGATGGAATAGACGATGGCCAGCCCCAGGCCGGTGCCCTGCCCAACCTCTTTGGTGGTGAAGAACGGGTCATAGATGTGGGGCAGGACCTCGGGCTGGATGCCCGGCCCGGTGTCGGAGACGGTGAGACAGACGCAGTCGCAAGGCTCCTGGCCCCGCCGGCCGGCGCTGTCCGGCCGGGCAACGTTGCAGCGCCGGGTGGCCAGGGTCATGGTGCCCTTGGACTGCATGGCATCCCGGGCGTTCACCGCCAGGTTCACCAGGACCTGG
The DNA here is from genome assembly GCA_040755095.1 of Thermodesulfobacteriota bacterium. Classification (NCBI taxonomy): domain Bacteria; kingdom Pseudomonadati; phylum Thermodesulfobacteriota; species Thermodesulfobacteriota bacterium. The sequence goes on along the minus strand of JBFMBH010000095.1, from coordinate 2,514 downwards.
GTCATCTGGCCTTCGTCCAGCTGCACCGGCGGCAGCTCCTCCTCCAGGAGCACCCGGATCTCCACCGTCTCTTCCACCAGATGGCGGATGAGCTGCGCCGCCCGGCCCACGGTCTCGTTGAGGTCCGAGACCTTGACCGCCGGCGGGATCTTGCGGCTGAACAGCAGGAGCTGCTTGACCAGGGCCGCGGCCTTGCGACACATCTCCTCGATGGTCTCCAGGTTGCGGGCCACCGGCGAGTCGCCGGTGAGGAGCCGCCGGCTGATGGCCGCACAGGAGAGCATCACGGTGAGGATGTTGTTGAAATCGTGCGCAATGCCGCCGGCCAACCGGCCAACGGATTCCATCTTCTGGGCCTGGAACAGCTGCTCCCGCAGGCGGATCTTGTCCTGCTCCGCCTGGCGGATGGCCTGGCGATCGGCCCAGATCTCCAGGGCCCGGCCGACCCGGGCCCCGAGGCCGGCGATGTTGCGCTTGAGGATGTAGTCGATGGCCCCTTCCCGCAGGGAGTCCACCGCCAGCTGCTCGTTGCCCATGCCGGTCACCAGCATGACCGGCAGCGCGATCTTCTGCTCCTTGAGGACGTGGATGGCCTCGATGCCGGTGATGTCGGGCAGGGAGTAGTCGGCAATGACGATGTCGGCGGCGAGGTTGGGCAGGGCCGACAGGAATTCGGTCCGGTTGCGGGCCCCGGTGTGCTGGACCGCAAAGCCGGCCCGCCGCAGCTCGTAGAGCTCCAGCTCGACGTCGTCCGGATTATCCTCCAGGAAGAAGACGCGGATGGGGAGGGGAGGGTTGCCGGCAGCGGCCATGGGCGGTTCCGCTACAGCTTCCTGGGCGGCTCGTTCAGGAGCAGCCAGTAGTAGCCGATGTAGCGCACCGTCTCCACGAACTGATCGAAATCCACCGGCTTCCGGATGTAGCTGTTGACCCCGAGGTTGTAGCTCTCCACCAGGTCCCGCTCCTCCTTGGACGAGGTGAGGACCACCACTGGCACGTACTTGAGGCGATCGTCGTCCTTGATGCGGCGCAGCACCTCCAGGCCGTCCACCTTGGGCAGCTTGAGATCCAGGAGGACCAGGCCCGGCGCCGTATGGGGGGCCTGGGCGAAGCGGCCGCCGTAGAAGAGATAGTCCAGGGCCTCCTGGCCGTCCCGCACCACCTCGATGGGGTTGACGATGTTGTTGCGCTTCAGGGCGTGGAGGGTGAGCTCCACATCATCGGGATTGTCCTCCACCAGGAGGATGCTTTGCACGGGGCCCGTGGGCATGTCGGTGGTCCCTCCTTCGCACCGCACAGAGGCGGTCAGGTGTTGGTCTGGTCGGCCGGGCGCTCAGGCCGCCGGCAGCGGCAGGGCCTCGGCCTCGGTCTCGGCCAGGGGGACCTGGACGAAGAATACGGCGCCGGCCCCCGGCGCCGACTGGGCCCAGACGGCGCCGTGGTGGCGATCGATGATCCTTTTCACCACCGCCAGGCCGACGCCGGTGCCCTCGTATTCCTCCGGCAGATGCAGCCGCTGGAAGACGTGGAAGATCTTGTCGTGGTACTGCATGTCGAAGCCGATGCCGTTGTCCCGGACAAAGATGGCGCCGTCTTCCGGCGAAAAGCCGATATCGATCCGCGGCCGCTGGACCGGCCGGGTGTACTTGATGGCATTGGCGATGAGGTTGGCCATCACCCGCTGCATCAGGACCTGGTCGCAGCGGATGGTGGGCAGCTCCGCCACCTTGATCTCGATGTCCCGGTCGCGGATGACATCGGCAAAGTCCCGGAGCGCGTTGTTGACCACGATATTGGCTGGTGCCGGCCGCAGGTGCAGCTCCACCCGGCCGGCCCGGGAGAAGGTCAGCATGTCGTCGATCAGCATGGCCATGCGGTCGGTGCCGTAGCGGACCCGGTCCAGATAGTGCCGGCCCCGGTCGTCCAGGACCGCAGCGTACTCGTCCAGGAGGATCTTGGCAAAGCCGTCGATGTTGCGCAACGGTGCCCGCAGGTCATGGGAGACCGAGTAGGCGAAGGCCTCCAGCTCCCGGTTGGCGGCCGCCAGCTCCCGGTTGGCCTCGTGCACCGCCTCCTCCTTGGCCTGGATCTCCCGGGTCATCTCGGCAAAGGCGGCCAAGAGATGACCGATCTCGTCGGTGCGGTTCGGATCGACGGGCGCTTCGGCCTCGGTGCCGTCCAGCCGGGCCGGGAACTGCCGCATCCGCCGGGCCAGAAGCCCCAGAGGTCCGGTCACCACCTGGCTGAGGATGGCGAAGGTCAGGCCGATGATGGCGCCGATGCCCAACAGGCCGATGAGAAAGATCCGGTGACGCAGGCCGGCAATGGCGGCACGGGTGCGCTCGGTGCCCATCTTCACCACCAGGCCACCCAGGATCCGCTCCTCGGCGCCATGGCAGCGGTAGCACTCCGGCTGGTTGCCGATCAGCCGGGTGTGGACCAGAAGGGGCCGGGCTCCCGGCTCCTCCACGGTACGGCCTGGCGGGCCGCCCCTGGCCAGGCCTTGGGCCAGGG